>CANBDX010000012.1 GCA_947367315.1 uncultured Bacteroidales bacterium
CGAGCCATTCTCTTGTGTGCCTCACAGAAGCACTGTCCGAATGAGCGGAACTCGAAGCGCGGCTTCGAGATCTCGCCTATTTTCAATTCTGCCATTTATAGTTGGATTTATATCCCCGGCCGGGCCGGGGATGAAGTTAAATATCTGGTACGACGTCGGAACAAGCCATTAGAACGCTACCTGGAAACGGAGAGCAAGCATCTGATAGTCTACACCCTGCTGCATGCCTGTAGCCTTGATCTCATTTGCCTTCTTTGTTGGCTTACCCTTTTCATTTACGCCGGTATAGAATTTACCCTTATCAACACCCTTGCCGTTGGCGTATTTATCCTGATCGATATAAGAGTAATTAAGAACGATCTTCACATTCTTTGTAGGATAGTAGTTAAGTCCGAACTCATACATATTTGCCTTACCGCCCATAAGACCGGATGCGATCTTACCATTATCACCGATAATACCGTCATTGAGGTCCATAGTCTGGAAACGGAGAGCGAGTTCGAGGTCACCCCATTCCTTTCCAGCTGTAGCACGGTTGTACTTTGCTCCGTCTGAATCATAGTACTGCTTGCCGCCAAAGAGGAGGTAAGAAGCCTGTACATACCAACCGTCACCTGTGAAAGTCTTGAAGCCGGCATCACCATAGTAAGCTTTATTTACTGCCGGATTCATATGAGCTGTACGGGTAATATAAGCAGCCTCATAACGGAGACCCTTCCAGTGACCTGCGAGTTCGACAGTCCATGCAGTCTCGTGATCTACACCGATGAGGTCGCCGGAGTTCATATATTTCTTGCGGTTAATGTCTGTAGAGTTTCTTGCATCCATTGCAGAACCTACGAGATCGAGTTCTGTAAATTCACCTGCATCAAGACCCTTCGCAAGGTTCTCGATTTCCTCATCTACAGGAGAATCTCCCTCAGCACCGCCTTTAACCCAATCGTTATACTCATCCATACCATCAACAAGCTCCTCAAAATCCTTGAACTTGAAGATAGTGGTCTTAGGATCTCTGTAAGTATAAGCAGCACCGATATGGAGGGAAGCATCCTCATTATTGATAGGACGTGCAACGATCTTACCTGTGTAAGAAAGACCCTCGCTCATACCGAAATCCTTGTTGTAATCCTGCATGAACTCCATAGCCTCAGCATCCTTGAGTTCAGGTCCGAACACACCTGCAGATGCCCAGAAATACTTGTGAGCATAGCGTACATTGATACCGAGGTGGCGTGAAGGAGCAAGTGAGGTCACCATAGGACGCTCCATGAACATAAGGTAGCGTGAAGTGGTGTTTCTCTGGATAGAGAAGTTCTCCTTGAAGTTACCTGCCTTGATCTCGAGACCAGGAACACCCTTGTAAGCGATGAGAGCATCCTTGATTTCAGGAGTACCGCTTGTCCAGTCAGTGTCGATCTCACCATGCCAGTTCTTGTCGAGCTTAGCCTTCACGGCAAAACGCGCACGACGGATGCTCATGCCGTTACCGATCTTGTCAGCATAGTCAGGAGCACCGAAGAACACGGCAGCGTCAGTCTGGACACGAACGTCAAACTTGAGTTCATAGCTCTTGTCCTTGTTCTGGAATACAAGGATTCCGTCCTGAGCTTCAGCCTCCACAGGGAAGACGTCCTCAAGCTTCTTACCATAATGATCCACCTCAGGTTCCTGAGCTGTTGCAGCAAATGACATCATTGCCAAAGCTGAAAGTAAAAATAACTTTTTCATTGCTTTAAGATTTAAAGTTAATGTTAGTTAAAGTGTTTTGATTATATAGATTTGATAAATCTCACAAGGTTGTCCCCCTTCGAAAGCCCGAGCTTCTGACGGAGTCTGTATCGGCCGATTTCCACGCTCTTGGTGGTAATGTTCATCAGTGTGGCGATGTATTTCGAAGAGAATCCGAGCCTGAGCAGCGTCGCGAGCCTCTTTTCCTGCTGGGTAAGGTCCGGAAAGTTTTCCGAAAGCTTTGCGTTGAAATCCTCATGCAGAGTCTCCGCCTGAGCATAGAAATACTGCGAATCTACATCCCTGTCATATGAAATCCTCTGCTTGAGGGAAGCATCCATCTCCGCCAGAAGCCGATCCCTTTCCTTCTCATCCGCAGTCTTGGACATCTTCTTCACCAGAGCGCTCAGCGACTCGAGGTATTCCTTCTGCTCCACAATGCTAAGAGCCACATTCATCACCTCCTGTCTCTTCATCTCAACTGCATTATGCAGGGCCTGGTTCTCCGACATCACCACCTTCAGCTCCATATCTCCGAGCGCGCGGCTGTGCTCATATAGCTGTTGCTGCTGTGCAGCCACAAGCCTGTCCACAGCCTCTTTCGAACGGCGCTGCATGCGCACATAGCCTGCAAATACCAGAGCGACAAGTATCAGGGTCGCAGCCGTCATCACCACAAAATCCGTCATATGGTCTGCCGACTCTCCCCCTATTATATAAAAAAGTATATATGTCAGCACAAATGCACACACCGGAGCGGCAAAGAAAGCAGTCACCTCCCTCACATATTCCATATTATCAACAAGCCTCGACCTCTGCGCCGTCTCAGCCCCCGCAATGGCCGCAAACACAAGCGAAGACACCGACAGAGGGACAGGAGAAAGACCTATGACCGACGCAGACGACTCGAACGAGAAGAACATAAGCACAATAGCCACCGAAAATCCCACCGCCACCACGACATAAATCGAAAAGTCCGCAAACGGACCCGAAGGCTCGTCACCCTGTTCCCTTCCGAACTGCATGAACATGAACATTATCAATCCGACTATAGCCAGCACGCTGATTCCTACCGTTCCCGCATCCATTATCATATCACCTATACCGCACATCAGACCTCCCCAGTTCATGCCCAACGCAAACGGCGTCAGCACGATGCAGAGGATGACGGCATGCCTCATATAATGCGACATCTTCATCATATGCACATCGACTTTCGAAAGCACGACCTTGAAGACAGCCCTTATTGCCGCAGAGAGCAGGAAAGCCATGGCTGGAGCGGCCACAAACGAGAGGATGAAATCCCATCCGAAATCAAAGACTCCGTCCAGAAGAAGCCCGTATGCCGCAAGGGAGCCGAGCAGTGCATACACGACCGAGCCTCTGACAGAAAACAGTTTCAGGACCATCAGGACTATCAACGACGACAGAAGCATGAGCATGACGCTCCTGCAGTCCAGACGGGACGTAAGATGACAGTCCAGAAGAGTGTCTTCCACAGCTCCGGCTCCGCTGAACCAGAGCGAAGCCAGCAGGATCACGAAGACCAGCCAGTTGAATCCCCTGCCGCTCATTGCACAAGTAGGCATGTACACTCCGGAAAGAGTGCCGTACTCATTGGTAAAGAACCAGAGAGCGACTACCGACAGGAACAATATGAGACAGAGGATATCCATATTATAAGGTCCTCCTGATAGCCATTACGGCAAGCTGGTCAGCCACATTCTCAGCCGCCTTTGCAAGATTCTCGATATGGAGGGCAAAATAACGGAGATGGAATTTCTCACTAAGCTTGAGAGAGGCCATATTATGAAAAACCGTGCGTTTGATGCTTTGGGAATACCTGACAGCCTCCTTCTCGTAGAAATATGCACGGCTGATCTTATCCGGCACAGTGTCAGGAGCCTTGAAATAAGCCTTTGCTGCAGGAACGACAGCTTCAACAGCCAATGTAGAAAACTCTGTCAGCTTCATGAACTCCGGATTAAGTTCCTTTGGAATGAACGGGGTCTCTATCTCAAACTGGAACAGACTGTCGTTAAGAATGGAAGTAATATTTCTGGTTTTCTCGAAAAGACGCATGATATCTGCACGAGATCTCACCAGAGCTGTCTGGGTATAAAGTGCGTTCTCAATTTCCTTTCTAAGAACGCTTGCCTCGCTGTCCACAGCAGACATCTTCATAAGATTCTCATTGAATTCGTTGGTGTTGGAGTATAGATAATTACGCACTCCATCCTTGAAGACAAGCACCGCCTGATCCATAAGGTCGAAATAGCGGTCAATATCATCTATGAGCTTATTGGTTTTCTTGAGTCCGAACATAAGATGCAGGAATATATCTATAGCAAAGTTATCATTTTTCTGGAATTATCAGATTGTAGAGGAAGTGACAGAATCAAGCAGAGGTACATAAAGCAAACTGACAACCAATGTATACCCACTGATTGTCAGTTAGTTATATCTACAAGGCCAAATCCAGAAACTTATTCCAAATAGAGGTTTTGTAGAGGTTTTATAGAGTTATTTCTTCTTGGCAGAAGAGCGTCTTGCCTTGCGCTTCGACTCCTGGATAGCCTTACGGACCTTCTCTTTGCGGGCTGCCTTGTTGATGCCCACGGTGACATTGTCAAACGATCCGTCCTCTCCCTTTATGAATGACGTTCCGCGTCCGTGCTCATAGTCAATACGGTCATAGACCCTGTCTTCCAGGCCTGTCTCTATGAGCTCATAATCCAGAAGTTTCTGCTCCAGATTGGTCTTCTTGACACGGATGCGGACAGGATCGCCGAGATTATAAACAACACCGGAACGTTTGCCCACAAGACGGTAATGGTCTGCATCGAATTCAAAGAAGTCCGAACGGATGTCCCTCAAAGCAATCATTCCCTCAATCATAGTAGGTTCTATCTCTACATACATGCCCCATTCCGTCAGCCCGGAGACATGGCCGCCAAAGATAAAGCCAACCTTATCCTCCATAAACTCCACAAGTTTGTACTTGATGCTTGCTCTCTCAGCCTCAGCAGCAACGATTTCTCTCTCGGATGCATACTTGCAGAGCTTTGAATATGTTTCCTCCTTTGCAGATGGACCGCCGGAAAGATAATCCGCAAGAAGCCTGTGCACCAACATATCAGGATAACGTCTGATAGGGGATGTGAAATGGGTGTAGTATTTGAATGCAAGACCGTAGTGACCGAGATTCTCGATATCATATCGGGCCTTGGCCATGGTTCTCAGGGACAGAAGCTCAATTGCATTGTATTCAGGAGTATCCTTTGCCGCAGCAAACAGGGCGTTCAATTCCTTGGAAATCTCCTTTCCGTTCCCAGTCGGCCCCATCCTGTAGCCGAAGTTGCCGATGAAGTTGCGCAGGCTCTCCACCTTCTCCTGATTAGGCTCATCATGCACACGATAGACAAAAGTCTTCTTGGCCTTGGCGACGAACTCGGCCACGCTTCTGTTGGCCAGAAGCATGAATTCCTCAATAAGCCAGTTGGATTCCTTGGAAACCTTCTGGTATACGTTCACGGGCTTTCCCTTCTCATCCACTTCCACCTTCATCTCCGGTCTTTCGAAGCTTATGGCTCCGGAAGCAAATCTCTTCTTACGGAGTTTGGAAGCAAGACCATGAAGAACAAGGACAGCGTCCTTAAGTTCTTCCGACACGCCCTCATGAACACCCTTGGCACCTGCTTCGATGACCTGCTGGGCATCTTCATATGTGAAACGATGGTCGGAATTTATCACTGTGCGGCCGAACCACTGTCCGGCTATCCTGCCCAACGGTGTGATCTCGAACACGGCAGAGAATGTCAGTTTCTCCTCATGAGGACGGAGAGAGCAGAGCTTGTTGGAAAGTTTCTCCGGAAGCATCGGAACGGTTCTGTCCACAAGATAGACCGAAGTGCCCCTGCTGCGTGCCTCCTCGTCCACCACTGATCCAGGACGCACATAATGAGTAACGTCAGCGATATGGACTCCGACTTCATAGCTGCCGTTCTCCAGCCTCCTGAACGAAAGGGCATCATCGAAATCCTTGGCATCAGCCGGGTCAATGGTAAATGTCAGGATATCCCTGAAATCCCTTCTTTGGGCAACGTCCTCTGCGGTAATATCATCCGATATCATATCTGCTGCATTGGCCACTTCCGGCTCGAAGCGGTAAGGCAGAGCATATTCTGCAAGTATAGCATGCATTTCCGTATCATTCTCGCCAGGCTCTCCAAGCACATCCACAAGATGTCCTACAGGGGTTGCAGCACCGCGAGGCCAGTCATCCACCACGGCTGCCACCTTCATGCCGGAACGCACGCTCAGCTCCCTCCTTTCATAGCCGTCTCCTACGGTTTCGAATACACGATGTACGGCATAGGCGTCTCCGGACACAGGCTTGAGCCATCCGGTATCGTCCTTAGGCTCCGCCATGGACTGTCCGCGGCTGCCCTTCTTGTGGCGGCGATATCTTTCCTTGTCTGATTCGGTGAACGGGACAGATATGTCATATGGCATGAAACGGCTCTGCATTAGCACCCACGCCTGATCTCCGACGATATGGAGTATGCCGATAAAAGGTCTCGGCGAGCGCTCAAGGATCTCCACGATCTCCCCTTCCCTGCGCTGACGGTCCAGCTTCTCACGGGTCACGGTCACGCGCACGATGTCCCCGTTAAGTGCTCCTCTGGTCTTGGATGCCTTCACGAACACATCTTCCTCATCTCCTTCCACAATCACGAAAGCATAGCCTTCACGGGTCATCTGCACCTTTCCGACAGCCTGTGGAAACACCTTCCTTTCCTTCTTTCCGCGACCTCTTGCGCGGGAATTCCTCTTTCTTGCCATAAACTTTACAATTTATCACACAAAATTAGCAACAATATCAATAATTTCAACATGGTTAAACGTAGAATTTGAGATTGCCACGGCGCTTTGCGCCTCGCAATGACGGGTCTGGCGGCGCCTCGCAATGACGGGGAAGCCGCATCATTCAGAGATAATCATTTACATGTAAATAAGCTCAATTTAATTATTCATTAAAACTATGTTTTAAGTATATTTGCAGGTTGAAAAAGAAAATTCATAAAAACTTATAAACTATCGAAAATAAATGAAACGAACTGCCATCGCCATTCTACTGCTCTGCGGACTTCTTGCGACCGCCTGCAAGGAGGGGACAAAAACCGCTCCAAAAGGAGACACTCTTTACGAAACCCTTGAAGTCACACTCGGTGACCGCACCCTCTCCACAGGGTACTCCGCAGCCATCAGCGGAGTTCAGACAGTGGAAATCCGTCCCCAGGTGAGCGGAATGATCACAGACATTCTCATCGAGGAGGGCGAAAGCGTGAGAAAGGGACAGGTCCTTTTCATCATAGACCAGACCCCATACAAGGCTGCATATGAGATAGCAGTGGCGAACGTAAAGAGCGCAGAAGCCTCCCTCTCCACAGCAAAGCTGATCTACGAGAGCAACAAGAAGCTCTACGAGCAGGACGTGGTGTCGGAGTTCGACCTGATGACCGCACAGAACGACCTGACAGACGCCGAGGCGCGCCTGACGCTCTGCAAGGCGGAGGAAGTGAACGCAAGCAACAACCTATCATACACAGAGGTGCGTTCCCCTGTGAACGGAGTGGCATCGATGATCCCCTACAGGGTCGGAGCACTCGTTAGCAGCAGCATCACTCAGCCGCTCGTGACGGTGTCGGACGACAGCCGCGTATATGCATATTTCTCCATGGCGGAAAACCAGATGCTCGACATGGTGAAGCAGTACGGTTCGCTCAAGGAAGCAATCAAGCAGATGCCGGAAGTCGAGCTCATGATGAGCAACGGAGACATTTACGAGCACACAGGCAAGATCAACGCCATATCCGGAACCATCAGCGAAAGCACCGGAGCCGTGAGTATCAGGGCAGTGTTCAACAACCGTAACCACCTCCTGCGCAATGGAGGAAGCGGCACCATAATCATCCCTACGACCATCAATGATTGCATTGCCATTCCTCAGGCAGCAACATTTGAGCTTCAGGACCGCATTTTCGTATACAAAGTAGTGGACGGAAAGGCATCGGCCACCGAAATACACGTAACTCCACAGAACAACGGTATAGAATACATCGTCACAGACGGTCTCAAAGTGGGAGACATCATCGTAGCTGAAGGCGCCGGCCTTATAAAAGAGGGCACAGTAATAAAGAGTAAGAGTGCTGCAGAGCCGCAGCAGGATGATACATTAGCAGTCAAGGAGGGCCAGGAATAATGAACGTAAAGACTTTCATAGACCGCCCTATCCTTGCTGGAGTGATCTCCGTGATCATCCTTCTGGTAGGACTTATCGGCCTTTCACAGCTTCCGGTGGAACAGTTCCCGGAAATCGCACCTCCGACAGTGAGCGTGTCTGCGGCATATGCAGGAGCAAATGCAGAGACGGTGCAGCGAAGCGTGCTCGTACCTCTCGAAGAAGCCATCAACGGAGTGGAAGACATGATGTACATGGTGTCATCTGCCACCAATTCCGGATCGGCAAGCATCCAGATATATTTCCGTCAGGGAACCGACGGCGACATGGCTATGGTGAATGTGCAGAACCGCATCGCCTCAGCACAGAGCCTTCTTCCTGCCGAGGTCACACGAAGTGGCGTGACGGTGCGCAAGCGCCAGACCAGCCGCATCAAGACCCTCGCGGTCTATAGCCCGGACAATTCCTTTGACAGAAAGTTCATCACCAACTACCTCAAGATCAACATCGAGCCGAGACTATCCCGAGTGGCCGGAGTCGGAGAAGTGGACGTACGAGGCGGTGACTACTCCCTCCGTATATGGCTAGATCCCGGAAAGATGGGAAAATACGGTCTCGTTCCGTCAGACATTTCGGCCGTACTTGCAGAACAGAATCTCGAGGCCCCTACAGGCACCCTCGGAGCAGAGTCGGAGAACACATTCAGATATGTGCTCAAATACCGTGGACGATACGAGAACGTGACAGACTATGAAAACATGGTCATACGTGCAGAAGCAAACGGTACTGTACTCAGGCTCAGAGATGTGGCAAGCATCGAGCTGGGAGAAAGAAGCTACGAATACGTAGGCATGGTGAACGGACATCCGGGCACCACCATAAGCGTATCCCAGACATCAGGATCCAATGCCAACGAAATCATCGAAGCCATAGACAAAGTAGTGGAGGAAATACGCGCAGACCTGCCGAAAGGTCTGGAAATCGTGGACCTCATGAGTACCAAGGACTTCCTTGACGCATCCATCAAGAGCGTGATCAAGACTCTGTTCGAAGCCATCCTGCTCGTGATACTCGTGGTGTTCGTCTTCCTCCAGAGCCTCCGGTCGACCATCATCCCGACTATCTCGATCATCGTATCTCTTGTGGGTACATTCGCATTCCTGATGGTCGCGGGATTCAGTCTCAACATGATTACGCTCTTCGCCCTCGTGCTTGTGATCGGTACGGTGGTGGATGACTCCATCGTTGTGGTGGAAGCCGTGCAGGCTAAGTTCGACGCAGGCTACAGGTCTCCATACAAGGCATCCGTAGATGCCATGGGAGGCATCTCCACAGCCCTTCTTGCCACAACATTCGTCTTCATGGCGGTGTTCATTCCTGTCAGCTTCATGGGAGGAACCACCGGTACTTTCTACACACAGTTCGGACTTACCATGGCAGTTGCAGTAGGTATCTCATTGATAAATTCACTTACCCTATCTCCGGCGCTCTGCTCGCTTATCATGACTCCCCATGAAGAAGTGAAACCAGGAGAAAAGGGCAGTTTCTCAACAAGATTCCACAAAGCGTTCGACGCCGGATTCCAGGGACTGATAAACAAATACAAGCACCTGGTGTTCTTCATGTTCAAGCGCAAATGGCTTACGGTGATTCTTCTTGTAATTGCCTGCGGTGGCCTTCTCTACCTGATGAACACCACCAAGACAGGCCTCGTTCCAAAGGAGGATATGGGTACGATAAATATGGATTTGCGTACACCTCCTGGCACAAACATCGCCGAGACCGACAAGATTCTCACAGAAATAGACCGACGCATCAGCAGCATCCCTCAGATAGAATCATATTCCCGCACGACAGGATGGGGTATGATGTTCGGACAGGGTTCATCTACCGGTAACTTCGTAATCCGTCTCAAGGATTGGGATGAGAGAAAAGGTAAAGAGGACAACATCGACTCGATAATAGAGGAGATTTACCGTCGCACAGCCGACATCACCGCTGCCGACATCATGGTCTACACACGAGGCATGATTCCGGGCTACGGAGCCAGCAACGGCTTCGAGGTATATGTGCAGGACCACAAGGGCGGCAAGCTGGAAGACCTCCAGAAGATTACGAACGACTTCATCATAGAGCTCAACAAGCGCCCAGAGATCCAGCGCGCCAAGACATCCTTCGACACCAAGTATCCGATGTACCTCGTGGAGGTTGATGCGGCGCAGTGCAAGAGAAACGGCACATCCCCTGGAGATGTTCTGAGCGTTCTTGCCGGATATGTGGGAGGAAGCTATGCTTCCAACATGAACAGGTTCTCTAAGCTCTACCGAGTGATGCTCCAGGCAGCTCCGGAATACCGTCTGGACACAGAATCTCTACAAAACATGTTTGTGCGAAACTCCAACGGTGAGATGTCCCCAATCAACCAGTACCTCAAGCTCACACGTATCTACGGACCTCAGTCAATCTCCCGATTCAACCTATTTACGGCTATTTCGGTAAACGGACAGCCAGCCGAAGGATACAGCTCCGGACAGGCAATCCAGGCAGTACGTGAGACAGCAGCCAGGATGCTTCCTGCCGGATATGGTTATGAGTTCGGAGGAATGTCGCGAGAAGAGGCCGGCACCGGTAACTCGGTGGCAGTGATTTTCATCATATGTGTCGTTTTCATATACCTGATTCTTTGTGCGCTGTATGAAAGTATCTTCATCCCTGCAGTGATTATCCTTTCCGTACCATTCGGTCTTGCCGGCAGTTTCCTGTTTGCGAGAATGTTCGGTCTGGAGAATAATATCTATCTGCAGATCGGACTCCTGATGCTGA
The DNA here is from genome assembly GCA_947367315.1 of uncultured Bacteroidales bacterium. GTDB lineage: Bacteria > Bacteroidota > Bacteroidia > Bacteroidales > UBA932 > Cryptobacteroides. The sequence continues at coordinate 10,796 of CANBDX010000012.1, forward strand.
TCGGACTCCTTGCCAAGACAGCTATCCTCCTTACTGAATATGCATCCCAGAAACGCTCTGAAGGCATGTCCATCACCATGGCGGCGATGTCTGCAGCAAAAGCCCGTCTGAGACCTATCCTTATGACGTCGCTTACAATGATATTCGGTATGCTTCCGCTGATGTTCGCAAGCGGTGTGGGAGCAAACGGAAACATATCCATCGGAGTGGGAACCGTGGGCGGAATGCTCATCGGAACCATCGCGCTCCTGGTCATTGTGCCTGCCCTCTTCATTGTCTTCCAGTATGTAGAGGAAAAGGTTATGCCTAAACGTATTAAAGAATAATCTTCATGAAACGCATTATATATATGATGATAGCCGCAGCAATGATGAGCAGCTGCGGACTTTACACAAAATACGAGCGTGCGGACATGCATTTCGTGGACAGCCTTTACAGAAGGATGTCCGTGCCTTCGGATTCCGTATCCACAGCCTCTGTGTCATGGGACAGGATCTTCACAGATTCGCTGCTTCAGGAGTGGATCAGGCTCGGACTCCAGTACAATACGGACCTCAATGTGGCACGTCTCAGAGTGGAGGAAGCTGAGGCATCCCTGCTTTCTGCAAGAGGTGCATTGCTTCCGGGAGTGTCTGCATCGGCTTCCGGCGGGGTATATCCAGGCAGCTTCAGCATAGGAGTAAATGCCAGCTGGGAGGCCGACATATTCGGGACACACAGGAATGCAAAAAGGAAGGCGCAGGCCGCGGTCGAGCAAAGCGAGGCCTACCGGCAGGCGGTACAGACCCAGCTTGTAGCAACAATCGCAAACAACTACTATACTCTCCTGATGCTGGACGAACAGCTGAAGATCAGCAAGAGGACTCTCGATACCTGGGAGGAGAACATCCGCACACTTGAGGCTCTCAAGAGAGCCGGCAAGACCAACGAGGCGGCCGTCCTTCAGGCTAAGGCGAACAGACTGAGTGTGGAAGCCGACGCCCTGACCATAGAAAAGAAGATTCTTGCGATGGAGAACTCGTTATGCGCCCTCCTGGGACTGGTGCCTATGCCGATTGAGCGTAGTTCTCTGGAAGAGCAGAAGCTTCCGGCATCCCTGTCGGCCGGCATCCCGGCCGAACTCCTGAGCCGTCGTCCGGACGTGCGCCAGGCAGAACTTGCCCTTGAACAGACATTCTACTCCGTAAATGTAGCAAAGGGAGCCTTCTATCCGAATCTGACCCTCAGCGGATCGCTTGGATGGACAAGCGGCAACGGAAGCATCGTGCTTGACCCGGGAAGCCTGATAACCAACCTCGTGGCATCCCTTGCACAGCCTATCTTCGACAGGCACGCCAACAAGGCACGTCTCCAGGCGGCAAAGGCCCAGCACGAACAGGCAGCATATCTCTTCCGCCAGAGTCTCCTCGACGCAGGAGTGGAGGTGAACAATGCACTCACCATGTGGCAGACAGCCAAGAAGAGAGTCGAGATCCACAAGAAGCAGATCGTGAACCTGCAGGCGGCAGTATGGAACACCCAGCTGCTGATGAAGCACGGCAATACCAACTACCTCGAAGTGCTCACAGCACAGAAGAACCTCCTTAACGCCGAGCTCACCGAGGCGTCCGACCGTCTGGACGAAATCCTGAGCGTAGTGAATCTCTACCATGCTCTAGGCGGAGGTTACACCTCAGAAATCACAGAATAATCTTATATTTAAAAGGGGGATGACAGATTAGTCATCCCCTAAAATTACAGCTTAGGCGAGTTTTGGTTCAAACTCGCCTAAGCTATTTGATTTGGGCCATATGGAGAGCTACTTTCTGCCACTGGCTGCAATCATGCTGCTGAGAGAGTCGTTGAACTCCTTGGCATCGGCGAGCTGCTCTACTGTCAGATGCATTCTGTAACGCCAGTAGTGACGTGAGTTTGCAGGCACGTTGATGCGCTCGTCATGCGGATTGAGACGGCGGAGCGCTCCATCCATAGAGAGCCAGTCCTGAAGCGGAAGCACTGTGAGCATTGCAGGAGACCAGAGATGCTGATCGAGAATCTGGCGGCAGATCCATGGCTCGCAGTAATAAGGAGCCTCTCCCTGGTTGCCAAGAATCATCTGCCAGAACTGGTCTGTAACCTGACGGTCTTCCTCCCACCATGCACGGATAGGGTTCATATCGTGGGTTGAAGTGGTACAAACCGACAGATATGGATAGTTTGCAGGATGTGCGAATGTCTCCTCGACCGACTTAGGCATGCGCTGGATCTCAAGAGAAAGAATCCTGAGGTCAGACATCACCTGAGGCACCGTTGCAGGGATCATTCCGAGATCCTCGCCGCATGCAAGCATTCCTGTGGAATCAAGGAGAGCCGGAAGCTTCTGCATGGCCTTGTCCTTCCAGAACTCGTTGTTGCGGCGGTAGAAGAAGTCTTCATAGAGACGGTCGTAAGCCGCACGTCGATATGCGTCGAGCCACATGTATCCCTGAGTGGATTTAGCTCCGATCTTAGGATGATAGTGACCGGTCTTGCGAGGGTCCTCCATGAAGAGGTCGAAGTTAGTCACATCGAATCCCTGGCCCTGAAGTTCATGCGCAGGATAAGGAAGGGCAGGGTTGAAATAACCGTTAAGGCCGCTCTTTGTCCAGAGAGGAATCTCCCAGATACGGAAGAATCCGAGGATGTGATCGATGCGGAATGCATCGAAGTACTCCGACATCTTCGCCAGACGCGACTTCCACCATGCGAATCCGTCCTCGGCCATCTTTTCCCAGTTATAGGTAGGGAATCCCCAGTTCTGGCCGTCTGCAGAGAATGCATCAGGTGGTGCTCCCGCCTGTGAATCCATATGGAAGAGCTCCGGATAGAGCCATGCATCCACGCTGGTGCGGCTGATTCCGATAGGAAGGTCACCCTTGAAGATGACGCCCTTCGAATGAGCATACCTGCATACCTCGGAAAGCTGGAGGTCGAGGTGATACTGCACAAAGCACCAGAAATCGACATCAGCCTTATGCTCCTCGCAGAATGCGGCAACCTTCTTCTTGCTATACTTTGCGTATCCTTTCCACTGTGAGAAGTCCGGTGTTCCGTAGATGTCGCGAAGCACGCAGAAGGCTGCATATGGAAGAAGCCAGTGAGCATTCTTTTCTACGAAAGCCTGATAGCCTGCAGTGGCTGAAAGCTTCTTAAACGTCTTGTCGAAAGCCTTATGGAGAAGCTCCAGCTTGGCGTTGTTCACCCTCTCGTAGTCTATCTGGTCAAGAGCGTTGAGCTCGGCCTGGAGAGCCTTGTATGCCTCATCCACCTTCACGCCTGCAGCAGGCAGATGGATGAACTGAGGATGGAGGGCAAATGTGGAATTCGGATTGTACGGATACGAGTCCTCCCATGTATGCAGCATCGTGGTGTCGTTGATAGGGAGAAGCTGGAGGATGCTCTGGCCTGTTGCCGCAGCCCAGTCAACCATCTTCTTGAGGTCGTAGAACTCACCCACTCCGAAGTCATCCTCAGTGCGGAGCGAGAACACAGGGATAGCCGTGCCGGCACCCTTCCACTCACGGCCGCTGAAATAAACCTGCACGTCAGCCTCAACGACCATTTCCCCTTCCTGAGGAAGCACGGAGAACCATCTGTTCTCTCCGCTCTCCCAAGCTACAGGAGCAAGAGTAGCCTTGTCGGCGATGAAAAGCTTATATGCGAACGGCTCGTTCACATTGAGCGCAAGCGTCCAGTAAGGGAACTCGGTCGCATCGAACACCATTGTCTTCGACCAGTCCTTGAGGGCCTTTCCGCTGCCGGCGAGAGCAAGCACTTCATTAGGACGGAGAGTAGGTGCAGCCACCTTGATAAGCACATTGGCATCCTTAGGAGCCTTCTGAGCCTTCTCTTTCTTTCTGCCAAGAATAGCCTGTGTAAATGCTGAAGAGTAGAAAGGAGAATTGTACGGACGGTCATTCCATCTGTCATATACTGTAAGTACCTTAGGAGCAGTTCCTTCCGGAAAAGTCAGACAGTGGCCCTTCCACTCGGTGCGTACGGTCTGGCCGTCACGGACCACCTCATATGCATACTCCTTCACCTTAGCGGGATTGACCCTCGCCACCTCTCCTTCCCAGATGCCGTCCGGAGTATATGTAAGAGGATAGCGCTTTCCTCCAAGACAAAGGACGAGTTCCTCGCCCCAGGATGTCTTGTATTCAATGCTGATGTGTAGTGTCATAAATCTATATAGTTAATCGATTATTTTCAGACCTTGAGTTTCATCTTCTTCCAGTTCATCACAGGCAGGACGAACGACACGACGGACGCCGCCACCCAGAACCATGCGACAGGACCGAAGTCATAGACATCAATCCCATCCACCGTAGTCATGAATCCCTGGATCAGATACCCGCTGGTGATATCCTGCAGACCTGCGGCCACATAGCTCGAGATACCCACGACTCCCAACGCCGCACCAGTTGCCTTGCGCGGAACTATATCCACAGCCATAAGCCCGGCCACAATGCAGTAAAGCACTCCGACCGAGAGGCTGAACAAAGATACATAAAAGATATTCAGGATGAAACCTCCTCCGACGAACAGAAAGAGAATCAATGATGAAGTGCTTAAAATTCCCGACAAAACAGCCGGCTTTACCCGGTCACCCTTGAATACCTTGTCCGAAAGCCAGCCTGCGATGACAGTGCCGAGAATACCGAATACCGCCGAGAAGGCAATGATCTGAGACGCACCCTCAAGTCCGAATCCATGTTCCTTCTGAAGAAAGAGGATACCCCAGCCTGCAATAGCATATTTGGTAATATATATAAAGGCGCTTGATATTGCGATGACCCATATCCCCGGATGTCTGAGGACCTTTTTCTGGAGATGGCGCGTAGGCTGTGTGTCAGCCTTGGTCATTGCCTCCCCTGAAAGCTCCTGAACAGATGGAAGCCCTTTGCTCTCGGGAGTATCCGACACGAAAAAGAGGATCAGTGCCGTGCCTGAAAGTCCTGCAAGCGCCGCCACTATGAAGCCTGCCTGCCATCCGAGCCATACGACCACAAACGCCAATATATTATATGAAAGGAACTCTCCTATGTAGGGACTTGTGCTGAAAAGACTGTAGTACGAACCTCTCCTGGACTGAGGGAACCAGCGCGACAGGCTTATAACTCCCGGAGCCGAACCCATGGACTGCATCCATCCGTTGATGCCCCACAGCAATGCAAATCCCAGGAACATCACCACAGAAGGAATCATGGAATGAAACCACCCGAACACTCCAAGAAGCAGATTGACTATTGCAGATACGAAAAGGCCGGTAGCCATGAAGCGGCGGATATTGCAATAGTCAGCAATGAAACCGTTCAGAAACTTTCCTACAGCATAGACAAAAAGCAGAGCAGAGCCTATCAGTCCGAGTTCTCCTGCCGAAAGCACCCCCTCATCAATCAGAGGCTGCTTCACGACATTGATGCTCATGCGGCAGACATAATAAAGGCTATAAGCGATGGTGGCCCCCCAGAACGTTCTGTTTCTGAGAGACTTATATGTATCCTGCACCTGAGAGCCAGGAACATTGTCCGCCGAAGGCTTGCTTATTCTGTAGAATGAATAAAGACTCATAGCCTTCAAAGTTACATAATTTTTCGATATCCTACAGTAAGATATACGGTTCTCGCCAGCAAGTGTGCGAAATAGGCAGCCATCAAAATATGCATGGCGAGGCTGTCATATGACGGTGAGGCACCTGCAAGACCGTCCAGCACCCATATGCCGACAAACCATATGCCCGCGAAGGCGGCCACTGCCCACAGCATGGAATCGCGCATCTGGCGGGAAGCCGTCGCACCTATATATATACCGTCCCACGTAAAGGCCGCGCAGCCCGCAATCGGCATCAGAAGCAGCCACGGAAGATATTCGCCGGACGCTGTCACCACATCGGCATCAGAGGTCATAAGCTTGAGCATCGACACGCCCGCAAAATGATATATAGCCATGAATATCAATGCGATGCCCATGCTCCATATGAAAGTCCACTTCACTGCGGCCCTTACCATAGGCTTGTCTCCAGCACCTATATATCTGCCCGTCAAAGCTTCTCCTGCATACGCAAAGCCGTCGGTGAAATATGAGAATATCATCAGGAGCTTCATCATTATCGAGCTTACTGCCAGAAGCACGTCCCCGTAACGCGCCGATATGATGGTGAAGCCTATATATATTGCGATAAAGCATAGTGAACGGACAAAGAGGTCCGCATTCATCACAAAGAAACGACGTGTCTCACCTCCTTTGAAAAGCGTGGAGAAGTCCCGGCGTTCCATATGCACAAGGGTATTTCTGCGATATTTCACAAGAAGCAGGGCCAAAGCCACCGCCAGTCCGGAATACTGGGCCACCACCGTTCCGGCGGCCACTCCGCTGAATCCCAACCCATCGTAATGCAGTCCTCCCAGAGAGAATCCGAGGGCAAGGATTATACTCATTACCACATTCATTCCATTCACCGTCAAGTCTGTAATCATCGGGCTCACACTATCCTGCATGCCTATGAACCAGCCTTTGAGCGCCATCAGGCCGAGGGTCGCAGGAGCCGCCCATATGCGGATAAAGAAATATCGGGACGCCAGTTCACGCACCTCGGGAGTACAATCCACGACCAGGAACGCTGCCTTTATGAAAACCCATTGGATCAGAATAAGGACCAGAGCACTGGCCAGGGCTATACCCAGGGCTCTGGCCAGGATGCGCGCACATTCCCTGCGGTCTTCCCTTCCGAAGGCCTGGGCGGCCAATCCGCCCGTACCTATGCGGAGAAAGCCGAAATTCCAGTACAGAAGGTCGAAGAGCATGGAGCCTATGGCAATGCCTCCGATCATTGTTGCTGCACTGGTGTCGAGGTGTCCTGCCACAGCAATGTCTACCATGCCCACCAGCGGCACGGTTATATTCGCCAGAATGCTCGGGACAGCCAGCTTCAGTATGTCCTTGTTGATTGTCTTCATTACCTGTATTTTCCCTCTTCATCCAGCATGCCTAGATATGAGGAATATCTGTCATAGCTTATCTCACCGGCCTCCACTGCTTCCTTCACGGCGCATCCTGGCTCATGAGTATGGGTGCATGGAGCAAAACGGCAGTCTTCGGAAACCCTCAGCATCTCCGGGAAATACAAGGCAATCTCCTCCTTCTTCAGGTCTACCAGGCCGAAGCCTCTCAGACCAGGAGTGTCCACTATGAATCCCCCGGAAGAGAGCGCATACATCTCATAGAAAGTGGTGGTGTGCCTTCCCTGCACATGGGCTTCGGAAATCTCCCCCACCTTAGGGTCAAGCGACGGGTCAAGGGCCTTGATCAGAGACGACTTGCCCACTCCGGACACTCCCGAAAACAGGGATACATGCCCCCTGCAGGCCTCTCTGAGCTCATCCACACCCTCACCGGTCTTTGCAGAGACCTCCATAACAGGATATCCTGCTCCCTCATATATCTCATGGAAGGCGGCAAGCATCTCCGCATGGGACTCGCGGTAAAGGTCCACCTTGTTCAGCACGATGGTTACGGGAACGTTATATACCTCGCATGTCACGAGGATACGGTCCAGAAACGGCAGCTTTAACTCAGGATAATCTATGGTGGCGATTATGAACGCACGGTCCAGATTGGACGCGATGATATGCGACTGACGGGAGAGGTTGGTGGATTTGCGGATTATGTAGTTCCTGCGGGGATGGACCGCTGTTATCGCTGCAGGATTTTCTTCGGACACAGGGCCATCGGCCTCGAATGTCACCTTATCTCCCACGGCCACAGGGTTGGTGGCGGTGCTTCCCTTAAGACGTATCTTTCCCCTGAGCACTGCAGGAAAAAGATCCCACTCCGGCAGCTGGGCCAGAAGATAATGGCTGCCGGTATGCTTAACTACTGTTGCTTCTCCTTTTACTGTCATGTTGCAAAGATAGCAAGGAATACTTAACTTTGCAGGATATAGTGCACAAAAGTTTATGATACAGGAAAAGCATATCGAGACCACCCTCAAGGAGATGTTCTCGAATCTCACATTCACGGCTGAACCTGCCGGACTTTATGACCCTCTGAGATATATGATTCAGATCGGGGGCAAAAGGATTCGTCCATGTCTCTGTCTGACTGCATATGCGCTGTACAGGGATGAGTTCTGCGAGGAGATTCTGACTCCGGCTGCAGCATTGGAAGTCTTCCACAGCTTCACGCTCATCCATGACGACATCATGGACAAGGCGGATGTACGCAGGGGAGTGCCTACAGTGTACCGTAAGTGGGACGAAAACACAGCTATTCTTTCGGGAGACGTAATGTCCATAGAGAGCTACAGGATGCTGGCAAAGGCTCCTGCAGATGTGCTGCCTCAGGCTCTCGGGCTGTTTTCAAAGACAGCGGCTGAAGTCTGCGAAGGGCAGCAGTACGATATGGATTTCGAGGACATGGACTTCGTGCCGATGGAGGATTACATGAAGATGATAGGTCTAAAGACCGCCGTGCTGATAGCCTGCTCAGCTAAAATGGGAGCAATAATTGCCGGAGCACCGGAGGCTTCTGCCGACCTTCTTTACAGGTTCGGCTATGACCTCGGTCTTGCATTCCAGGTGGCAGATGACTGGCTCGACACATATGCAGACCCTGAGGTATTCGGGAAAGCTATCGGAGGAGACATCCTCAACAACAAGAAGAACTGGCTGACTACCAGGGCATTCGAGAAGGCATCGGAACAGGTGCGGGAGCAGCTGATTTCCGCCATGGCATTGCCTATAGAGACTGAAGAGCAGAAGGAAGCAAAAATTGCTGCATTCAAGGCCGTCTATGCTTCGCTTGAGGTAGGAGAAGAGGCCAAGCAGGAAATCATAAGGCTGCACGCCCAAGCCATGAGCTATATAGCAGAGCTGGGGCTCGCTCCAGAGAAGGCCGCTCTTCTTGAAAACTATGCAAAGAAACTGATCGGTAGAACTAAATAAAAAAGATTTCTCCACTCGTTTCACTCGGTCGAAATGACAGAATGTCAATTGGTCGGAATGATGTAACACTGTCATCACGAGCGAAGATGTAACATTGTCATCCCGAGCGAAGATGTAACATTGTCATCCCGAGCGAAGCCGAGGGATCTTTATAATGAATATGGAAAAGAAAAAGTTAGAAATCATGGCGCCGGCAGGTAACTTCGAGTGTCTGCACGCAGCCATACAGGGAGGCGCAGACTCAGTGTATTTCGGTGTCGAGAAGCTGAATATGAGGTCACACTCGGCCAACAACTTCAAGATGACAGATCTTGCAGAGATCGTGAAGACCTGCTCTCAGTATGGCGTCAAGACATATCTCACCCTCAATATCGCCCTCTTCGGAGAAGACCTTGAGGACATGAGGCGCACGCTGGATGCAGCCAAGGCAGCCGGAATCACCGCCGTGATCGCGTCAGACATGGCCGCCATCATATATGCCCGCCAGATCGGTGTGGAAGTGCATATCTCGACCCAGCTCAGCATCTCGAACATCGAGGCATTGCGTTTCTACGCACAGTTTGCCGACGTGATCGTTCTTGCACGCGAGCTCAACCTCGGACAGGTCAAGGAAATCAAGAGGGCAATCGACGAGGAACATATATGCGGACCTTCCGGACGTCTAGTAGAGATCGAGATGTTCGCCCACGGAGCGCTCTGCATGGCCATTTCAGGCAAGTGCTACCTGAGTCTGCATGAGTACGGGGCATCCGCAAACCGCGGTTCATGCTTCCAGCTCTGCCGCCGCGCCTACAAGGTGGAGGACAGGGAGACAGGCATGCAGCTGGAGATTGACAACAAATACATCATGTCCCCTAAGGACCTGTGCACCATAGAGTTCATGGACAAGATCATCGACGCCGGCGTGACAGTGTTCAAGATAGAGGGACGCGCCCGCTCGGCAGAATACGTGAAGAGGGTGGCTTCATGCTACCGTAGAGCAGCTGACGCCGTATGCAACGGCACATATACACCGGAACTGGGAACTGCCATGAAGAAGGAGCTCGAAGAAGTGTTCAACAGAGGATTCTGGGACGGCTACTATCAGGGAGCACGGCTCGGAGAATGGTGCGATGTCTATGGCAGCACTGCTACACGCAAGAAGGCTTATTGCGGCAAGATCACCAACTGGTTCGGAAAGCTCGGAGTGGCGGAGATTCTCGTGGAATCCAACGCCCTCAAGGTGGGAGACAAGATCCTTATCATCGGACCGACATCAGGATGCGTGGAATACACCGTGCCTGAAATCCGCGTGGATCTCAAGCCAGTGCAGGAAGCCGGCAAGGGAGTTTACTGTTCTATTCCCATAGACTGGAGCAAGGTGGTTCCGGGAGCTCGCGAAGAGGCATTGAGCCTTTGCGGCGATGGATGCAACGAGGTTACCTGCCGTGCCATCGAGGAGACCCGCCTGCGTCGCAGCGACAAGGTCTATATATGGCCGGAAGCCTAAGCAAAAAGTTCGCGGAGGACTTTCAGGGAGTTCACATTGACCGAAGACTCGGTGTGATGTTCTATGTAGCGGAGGATTTCCTCCGCTATTTCATTTCTCACCGCTCCGGAGAGAGGAATGAGCATGGACTCCGCAAAAGGGAGGGTCATGAACTTTTCCACTATCGTGTAGTGGACCCCGACGAAAGGCATGAGGTCGTGGGACTGCGGGCTGAATCCGAGATTAACTGCCAGTTCCATGAGGAAACGTATGTGGAAATTGCTGAAGTCGGACGTGATGGCATCAAGCAGGAGAATACTTTTCTCGCACCATTCATAAAGTCCTTCTTCGCTGCATCCTTCACGTACAATGCGATATAGGACTTCGCTCATGAACATCGTCATGGAGTTCTTGAAGAGGTTGTCCCTTATGCCGGAGAGCGGATATGCCACGGAGATATTGCGGGCAGTCATCAGCGAGGACTTCGGATTCTCCACAACATCGGCTTCAAGGATATTCAGAGGCAGGAACATGGCCATCTGGCGCTTCCCTGCCCCGCGCACAAGAAAACTTCGCCGTCCGTAATCCCTGCTGAGGGTATGGACGACGAGAGAATTCTCACCGAATTTGGTGGTGTGCAGAACTATCAGTTCGGTGGTCTGGGTCACAATTAATTATTTAGATTCCTCGACTTCGCTCGGAATGACATGAATACTTCGTTCGAAAAGATATGAACAATCCGCTCGGGAGAAGATGACAGAATCATCGGTTTTCATGCAGCCACATCGCCATGGCGCGAAGAGCCTTGCCTCTGTGGGATATTTCGTTCTTCTGTTCCTCGGTGATGTCTGCAAGAGTCTCGCCCGGATACTCGTCAGCGATGAAGATCGGGTCATATCCGAATCCTCCGTTACCAGACTTTTCCCTTGCTATGGTGCCTTCGAGAGTCCCCTCAAAGAAATGCTTCTCACCATCGAGTATCAAGGTTATTACGCTTTTGAATCTTGCCCTTCTCGAGAAAGGCTTCACCCTAAGGCCCAGGCCGGCAGCCATATGTGACTCACACTCCAGCACCTGGAGCTCGTACAGGACCTTATCCATATTGGCATTGAAATCCTTTCCCTCACCGGCATATCGCGCCGTATATACGCCCGGAGCTCCACCGAGAGCATCCACTTCAAGTCCTGTATCGTCTGCAAAACAATCGCATCCGCATCTGTCATAAAGATATTGAGCCTTCTGCAAAGAATTAGCCCTCAGCGTATTTCCTGTCTCCGGGATATCTTCCTCGATTCCTACCTGGCATGGGGTAACGAGCTCAAAATCCCCACCTAAAATCTCTGATGCTTCACGCAGTTTGCCGCTGTTGCCCGTTGCAAAAACCATTTTCATAAAACTGCTTGTTATATATTACTAAAATCCTCTGCAAAGGTAGAAAATATTTCGTATTTTTGTGGCACAGATTATGCCGGATTCGCCAGCAGGGAAGCATATTCCAGTCCGCATATGAATCCGAATAAATAAAACACATATGAAGAATTTACGTTTTGTCATGGCAGCAGCCATGATTTTTGTCGCTTACCATATCGCTGATGCACAATCCAAGAACTTCAAGCTCGGTCAGTGGGTGGAAATTCAGAACTCCATAATAAAGGAACTCAACCGCTCATACGTGGACACGCTTCCCGTGGACCGCATCATGAGGGCCGGAGTGGACGCCATGCTCAAGGAGCTTGACCCATATACCATATATATTCCCGAGGAGGAGAACGAGGATCTCGAGATGATGCTTTCAAAGACTTACGGAGGCATCGGAGCCATCATCCACAAAAAAAAGGATGAAAATGTGGTGATAAACGAGCCGTATTTCGGTTCTCCGGCATATAAGAACGGTCTTGTCTGCGGAGATGAGATCCTGGAAATCGACGGACTCCCTACCAAGGGGCTGGAAACGAAGGAAAGCAGCGACAGAATGAAGGGAAAGCCCGGCACCCAGGTGGTGTTCAAGGTGAAGAAGGTACGTACCGGCGACACCCTCGACATACCCATAATAAGGGAACGCATCCACTTCCCTGACATCGAATATTCCGGAATGCTTGACGACACCACCGGATATGTCCTCCAGAGCAGTTTCACCAGAGATGTATCGAAGGACCTTAGAAAGAGATTCATAGAACTCAAGGACAAGGGCATGAAGAGATTCGTGCTGGACCTCAGAGGCAACGGAGGCGGTCTGATGCAGGAAGCGATAGAGATTGTTTCCCTCTTCGTGCCAAAAGGCTCGCTCGTGGTGTCTTCGAAAGGCATGACAGAGGACACGGAACATAAATACTACACGGAAAGCGACCCTGTGGATGTCGGGATGCCTTTAATAGTAATGATAGACTCGGGATCCGCTTCATCATCAGAAATCGTTGCCGGAGCCCTTCAGGATATGGACCGCGCTACCATAATGGGCAAGAGAAGCTATGGTAAGGGCCTTGTGCAGTCCATAAGGCCTCTTCCATACAACGGACAGATGAAAATCACCACCTCGAAATATTATACACCAAGCGGACGCTGCGTTCAGGCTATCGATTACTCGAACCGCAACGAAGACGGCAGCGTAGGCCATATTCCAGACTCGCTCACGAAAGAGTTCCGGACGGCATCAGGAAGAATCGTAAGGGACGGCGGCGGCATCACCCCTGACGTGGATATCGAAGTGCCGCAGTACAGCCGTCTGGTATATTCGCTTGTACTCGGAGGAGTCATCGACCAGTATGTGCTCAATTTCGCAAGAAAGAACGGAAGCATTCCGGCTGTGGATGATTTCCATTTCTCCGACAAGGATTTCGAAGATTTCATATCATTCGCCAAGACCCAGGAATTCGACTACAGAAGCAGCGCCAAGACCTATTACGACTCGATGAAGAAGGAGCTGGAGAAGGACGGTCTTGCAGACGCAATGAAAGACGAGCTTGCTGCCATGGAAAAGGCTCTGGAAATGGACAAGGAGAGATTCATCCGTCTCAAGAAAGACGAGATAATCCCGTTCATCGAAGAAGAGATAGCCACACGCTACTGGTATCAGGAAGCCGGAGTGAAGGTTCGTCTGCGCTATGACGAGCAGTTGAAAAAAGCCCTTGAAACCAGCGTGGCGATATAAACAAGATAAAGGCCTATGATAATTCTATTTGATTTCGACGGTGTCATAGTGGATACCGAGTCCCAATATACTTCATTCTGGGACAGGATCGGCAGGAAATATCTTGACCTTGAAGGCTTCGGTCATATGATCAAAGGACAGACACTCAAGCAGATCTTCGGAAAATATTTCGAAGGGATGGAGAAGGAGCAGGAAGAGGTAATACCTATGCTGGATGCATTCGAGGAGCAGATGTCATATGATTACATAGCGGGAGTCACCCGGTTCCTGTCCGAGGCAAAGGATGCAGGAATCCGTACAGCCATTGTCACCAGTTCGAACGATGCAAAGATGTCCCATGCACTCAAGGCCCATCCGGAACTGCCCGAGCTCGTGGATGCCATACTCACCAGCGAACATTTCTCCAGATCGAAGCCGGATCCTGAATGCTTTCTGAAGGGTATGGAAGTACTTGGAGGCACTCCGGAAGACACATATGTGTTCGAGGACTCGTTCCACGGTCTGAAAGCCGGCAGGGCATCCGGAGCCAAGGTGATAGGCCTGGCCACAACCAACCCGGAAGAAGCAATCGCCCCTCTCTGTGATATGGTTATAAATGACTTCAACGGCCTGTATCTCAAGGATCTTACATAAGCCCAAAGGCCTTGTGAAGATGATGAGGACAGATTATCAATGACAGGAAACATGAATATATTGAAATTCACAGGAATCGCAGCCGCATGCCTCATTTGCATGATATCCTGCGACAATAATCCTTACGGTGCCACAGGATACATCCCACCTGTGGACAAGCCTGAACAGGAAGAGCCTGTAATTGCAGGCGAATATGCTAAAGGAGCCGACATCAGCTGGGTTACGGAGATGGAGAAGGATGGCGTGAAATTCTATAATGCAGCCGGCGAAGAACGGGAGTGTACCATGCTGATGAAGGAACTGGGATTGAATTCCATAAGACTCCGTGTGTGGGTGGATCCGGACGGAGGATGGTGCGGAGCAGAAGATGTCCTTGTGAAGGCAAAGCGCGCGCAGGCCCTGGGAATGAGGCTGATGATAGATTTTCATTATAGTGATTCGTGGGCGGATCCTTCGAAGCAGAATGTGCCGGAGGCATGGAAAGGATATGATATGGCAGGACTTGCAGAGGCTGTCGGAGATCACACATCCGGGGTATTAGGTCTGCTGAAGGAGAACGGAGTGGATGTGGAATGGGTGCAGGTCGGCAACGAGGTGAACAGCGGCATGCTTTGGCCGCACGGAAAAGTACAGGACCGTACGCATGAGAACTTCGTCAAGTTTCTGAATGCAGGGTATGAAGCGGTAAAGAATACCTATCCTAAGGCTAAGGTCGTGGTGCATCTGAGCAACGGACATGATGCCGGACTCTTCGATTGGTTCTTCAATCTCATGAAGCTCGGCAATGCAAAATATGACCTTATAGGCATGTCACTCTACCCTTTCTGGTGGGAAAACGGAGGATGGAACGACTGGAAAGTACCTGTAGATGCAGCAGTAGCCAATATCAAAAGCCTTATATCAAAGTACAAAAAGCCTATTATCATCTGCGAGACGGGAGCGCCTGTCTATTACCCCGAAGTGTCCCGACAGGCTTACAGCTATATTCTGGAGCAGACCACAAAGATAGAGGACTGCCACGGTATCTTCTGCTGGGAGCCTCAGACCGATGGGGTATGGAAGCCTGCAAGCTATGCCGCACTCGGCTGGGGAGCATACGACAAAGGGGCTTTCAAGAACGGCAAAGCCACTGTAGCATTGGAACCTTTCGGCAAATAGCTTACATAACCAAACTTAAGATACTATGATTAGAACCATGACAATATCCGTAGCACTGCTGATGACAATATCAGTCATCGCACAGAACCAGCGCAGTGAGACCATATTGAAGGAGTGGGAGTTCCGCAAGGGACATGACATCGAGGCCACAGAAGGCTGGGAAGCTGTGACAATCCCTCATGACTGGGCCATCTACGGACCTTTCGACAAGGCAAACGACCTGCAGACTGTGGCAGTGGAACAGAACGGCGAAAAGGTAGCGACCGAGAAGACCGGCCGCACCGGAGGCTTGCCGTATATGGGTAAGGGTGCATACCGACGCACCCTCGACATTAAAGCCGACGAACTTGACGGACGCAGGCATATACTCCTTTTCGACGGAGCCATGAGCGAAGCTCAGGTGATTGTGAACGGAGAAAAGGCGTGTTTCTGGCCATATGGATACAATTCTTTCCACTGTGATGTGACTTTACTGTTAAAGGAAGGAGAAAACGAGATTGCCGTCCAGTTGGAAAACCGTCCGCAGTCTTCACGCTGGTATCCGGGAGCCGGACTCTACAGAAAGGTGCGCCACATCACATTGCCGAAAGTACATGTCCCTGTATGGGGCACATATATCACTACACCTCATATAGAAAAAGAATCTGCAACGATATGCGTCAGAACTAAGATTGCAGGTGTGGAGGATGACACGGCTGTGACTCTTGTCACAAGAATCAAGGATACAGCAGGAGCGACCGTGGCTGAACAGACCTATACCGCGCCTATACATGGCGGCGAAATGACACAAAACCTCACCGTAGAAAATCCTGGCCTATGGTCTCCGGAGAATCCGACGCTTTATCTTGCTGAAACAGAAGTATATACCGGAGGTGCGGTCAACACCGACTGGAAGATGGAAAGACCGCAGATCAGCATCCTGCACGGAAAAGACTTCCAGGACAAGGTAAGCACACGCTTCGGGTTCCGCACTATTGAAATTGTCCCGGACAAGGGATTTTTCCTCAATGGAGAATGCCGCAAGTTCCGAGGAGTCTGCCTCCATCATGACCTCGGTCCTCTCGGTGCAGCGGTGAACAAGGCAGCGATACGCAGACAGCTTACAATGCTCAAGGATATGGGATGCGATGCCATAAGGACTTCTCATAACATGCCTGCAGAGGAGTTCATAGAGCTTTGCGACGAGATGGGATTCATGGTGATGTGCGAGAACTTCGACGAATGGGACATTGCCAAATGTGAGAACGGGTATCACCGTTTCTTCAATATAGACAGCGGCAACGGAATGATATGGGCAGAAAGGGACATGCTCAACATGCTCCACCATTTCCGCAACAATGCGTCCATAGTGATGTGGAGCATCGGAAACGAGGTGCCTTCACAGTGGAAGCCGGAAGGACGCAAGGTGGCGGCATGGCTGCAGGACATATGCCACAGAGAGGATCCCACACGCCCTGTCACTTGCGGAATGGACCAGTACAACGGCGTGGTAATCAACGGCTTCGCAGAGCAGCTGGACATAGTGGGATTCAACTACAAGGTGGACCGTTATATACCTGCATATGAGATACTTCCTCAGAAAATAATCCTTGGAAGCGAGACGGCTTCAACCGTAAGTTCACGCGGAATATACCATTTCCCGGCAAAGCTCGGTGCAGCCATAATGCATGACAACCACCAGTCTTCTTCTTACGACACCGAATACTGCTGGTGGTCCAACATCCCGGACAACGACTTCGCGGCAGACGAAGACTACCCGTGGTGTATAGGACAGTTTGTCTGGACAGGTTTCGACTATCTCGGCGAGCCTTCTCCATACGATACCGACGCTTGGCCTAACCATTCTTCAGTTTTCGGCATCATAGACCTTGCATCCATTCCAAAGGACAGATACTATCTTTACCGCAGCCAATGGAACAAGGATGACGCTACTCTCCATGTACTTCCGCACTGGAATTGGAAAGGACGTGAAGGAGAAATCACTCCGGTATTCGTATATACATCATATCCTTCGGCTGAGCTTTTCATAAACGGAGTTTCGCAGGGAGTGAAGACTTTTGCGAAAGCGGACGGCAAGACACCGTGCCTTGGGGAAGACGCCATGAAGCGCTTCAGGCTGATGTGGAACGACGTGGTGTATCAGCCTGGCGAACTCCGCGTGGTTGCATACGACACTGAAGGAAGGGCGGCGGCTGAAAAGACCGTGCGTACGGCCGGAAAGGCGGCGGCAGTGAAGCTGACACCTGACCGCAGCGTGCTCAAGGCAGACGGAGAGGACCTCTGCTACCTGAATGTAAGTCTCGTGGACAAGGACGGCAATCCTGTTCCGGCGGACAGCAGGCTGGTGAAGGTGAAGGTAAGCGGAGCCGGCTCGTTCAAGGCAATCGCCAACGGAGACCCTACCTGTCTTGAATCATTCCAGCAGCCGCAGATGCACCTTTTCAGCGGACAGCTGACAGTGCTTGTGCAGAGCGGCACCAATGCAGGAGAGATAACGGTAGAAGTTAGCGCCAAAGGCGTAAAGACCGCACGTATAACCCTTGAATCAAAATAATCAGAAATAATGAAACAGTTATTCATAATCGTCGCAGTTCTGACAGTTCTCGTCACTGGCTGCACCAAAGAGACGAAACAATTCCAGACAGCAGAGCAGCAGGCTCTGTCATCCAAACTTGTGGGAAATACAGATGGAGAGATTGTGGAAGGGACCTTGTTGGTGAAACTGGAAAACGGATGTCTGGATATCCCCGAGAGCATCCCGACAACTATGCGTTCCGTATTCCCTAGACTGCCGAAAAATGAGGAGGTAGCCAGAAAATATGGGCTTAACAAATGGTATATCCTGGAATTCAGCGAAGATATCAGACCCGAAACTCTAGCTGAAATGATTGCATCAAAGAAAGAAGTCAGGGCTATCCAATATAATAGGTTGCTGCAGCCATCGTGGAGTGAAAGCGAGGTGTTTCCGGCAGAGGCACTACCTGCGACTAAATCAGGAACGTCTTCAGAGAACGGACTACCATTTAACGACGAATACCTTCCGCTTCAATGGAACCTTATCAATAACGGCACCATCCATCAGGAAGCCATAGAAGGAGCGGACGTAGGAGTTAAGGATGCATGGAGGCTCAGCGCAGGAGACCCGAGCGTTGTTGTGGCTGTATTTGACCTTGGAATCAACAACATACACGAAGATCTCCGCAGTGCACTTTGGGTGAATGAAGGTGAGGAAAGAGGCAATAATATAGATGATGACGGAAACGGATTCATTGACGACGTGAATGGATTCAACTTCTATAAGGTCAAGAGCCTCGAGGAAGGAAAATACAAACAGACATACGGCATCGACTGTTCAAAAGGAAGCGGCCATGGAACACATGTAGCAGGCATAATAGGCGCTGTCAATAACAATGGCAAAGGTGTAAGCTCCATTGCCGGTGGCACCGGAAATAATGACGGAGTGCGCCTCATGTCATGTCAGATCTTTTATGGAGAGCACGGTGCCAAGGCTTCGGATGCAGAGGCGGCGCTTGGATTCACCTATGCCGCCGACAACGGTGCATGCATCGCACAATGCTCATGGGGACACACCTCTGAAATGCTCAAGCATGACCAGGAGTACATAGATGCATCACCTCTCGAATACGCAGCCCTTAAGTATTTTCTTGATCCGGCCAACAGCAACCACCCTTCTTTAAAAGGTAATATAGCCGTATTTGCAGCAGGAAATCAGGGAAACCCCTGTTCAATCTACCCAGGCTCACTGAGCAACATCATATCCGTAACGGCTCTTGACTGCAGATATCTCCCAGCTGGCTACAGCAACTATGGACCCGGATGCAAGATTGCAGCTCCTGGAGGAGAGTGGCTTGGAGTTCCCGCTGACTACAGCACAATGATCCTTTCAACGGGAAAGGGTATGGCACACAACGGAACTCCTTCTATATCAGACCTCAACCATCAGTATGTATTCATGTTCGGAACATCAATGGCATGTCCGCACATAGCGGGAGTACTTGCCCTCGGAGTCTCATATGCAGGAAAACTCGGCAAGACATTCACCCGAGAGGAAATGACTTCCATGCTCCTGACATCCGTGAACGACATCGACCACAGGCTCTCGGGCACCAAGAAGTTCTATGAATCCACTACTTCATACATCGACCTTCCTCTCGACAGATACAAAGGCCAGATGGGAACCGGAGCCGTGGATGCCTGGAAATTCCTCATGGCCATCGAGGGCACGCCATCAGTGATGGTGAAGGCAGGTGAGGATTGTTCGATTGATATCTCCGACTGGTGCAACCCTGCAGGCACATACAAGTTGAGCATCGATGATGCATCCAGGACATCGCTCGGACTGGCATCCGACCCTGTAATCCGCAACGGAAAGCTTGAAATCAACTGCTCGAAGGTGGGAGCAGGAAAGGTGACCATAAGCGGAGAAGTGGGCAGGGACCCACAGATGGAGGACGGCATCGGAGGCATGGGTTTCTCACGCGAGATATCCATCGTTTCAAGGCCGTTTGCCACTAAAAACGGAGGATGGCTTTAGGATTGACACGGCTTCTGAAAACGATGAAGCCGGTGAAAGACATTTAATCAAATGGATAAACTGACATTATGAAGAAGATAATATACATCATGGCGGCTGCACTTCTGATAGCCGCATGCGGAGAGAAGGGAAGCCAGCAGCAGGGCGGAGGCGAGAAGCTGCCGACCCTTAAGGAACAGATATGCAGTGAGTGGCACAGCATGACACTCCCCACATCAGACACTGACATCTACATGAGTCTTGCCGAGGACGGGAAATTCGAGCTGTATCAGAAGGTGGGAGACGGAAACCATCGGCTGTTCAGAGGCACATGGAACCTCGAAGGCACGCTGCTTACTGGAAAATACAACGACGGTGAAGACTGGGCAGCTTCATACAATGTCGCAGTGAGCGGATCCAGGATGACCCTGACTTCCAACAACGATGCGGCTGAAACCAGCACATTCGAGGAATGCAGCATACCGGAAAAGGTTAAAGACACCCCATATATCGAAGTCAAGGGAATATCTGCATTCTAGACATCCTTACGCATACTGAATTCGCAGCCACAGTAAAGCTGGTTGTAGAAATCATATTCCTTTATGATCTGAAGGCGGCGCTCCTGGAGGCCGCCTTTTCTCCAGTTCTGCTCCCACCAGAGTGGGGCGACAGGCGCGGGATCCTGCGTCGTTGCGGATGAGACATTACTGCATGCCCAGCGACCTGCTTCATTTATCTGATCCAAAGACTTCCAGCGGGATGAAGCCAGAGTGGTGGTGATGACTTTGATGCCACGCTCCCTGGCATACTGCGCTGTCCGCAGAAGCCTCAGCTTGAAGCATTTAAGACAACGTCCTCCCCTTTCGGGCTCATTCTCCAGACCCTCCATCTGAGAAAGCCAGTTCCCATGGTCATAGTCCGCATCC
The DNA here is from genome assembly GCA_947367315.1 of uncultured Bacteroidales bacterium. Lineage (GTDB taxonomy): Bacteria > Bacteroidota > Bacteroidia > Bacteroidales > UBA932 > Cryptobacteroides. The sequence goes on from CANBDX010000012.1 coordinate 31,626, forward strand.
ACTATCTCCAGCCCCAGAGAGCGGGCATAACGCGTACACTCGTTCTTGCGGATTTCATACTCTTCTTTAGGATAGATATTGGGGTTGCAGTAATAGATTACCGGAGTGATGCCGCTTTGGAGCAACGCCTCTATAATTGCACTGGAGCAAGGGGCGCAGCAGGTGTGGAGAAGGACCGTGGTCTCTCCCATAGGAGCCTGTATTACATTCTTTTTCATTACCGCAAAGATAAGAATTTTATGTATCTTTGCGCCCGCAAAAATTTGAAGACATGGGAATCATTCCAAACAGATACATATCGGAACTGTCAGAAAACATCCGGAAAAAGGTACGCAAAAACGGCGGTACCCCTATGAACGGGTGGCTGGCTCTGAGTCCGCTGATGGTGTTCCTGACCGTGTATCTGGTCTCGTCGATCATAGTAAATGACTTCTACAGGATTCCGATATCGGCAGCATTCATGGTGGCTTCCGTCTATGCGATACTGATAAGCAGGGGACGTTCGCTGGAGCAGAACATAGCGGTATTCTCCGAGGGAGCAGGCAACAAGAACGTGCTGCTGATGATCTGGATATTCGTCCTTGCCGGAGCATTCGCCTCCACGGCCAAGGAAATCGGTGCAATCGACGCGGCAGTGAACCTGGCGCTGATGGCGCTTCCGGGTAACCTGCTGTATGCCGGGCTCTTCATTGCAGCATGCTTTATCTCGATGTCCATCGGAACAAGTGTGGGCACAATCGTAGCCCTCGTGCCATTAGCATCCGGAATCGCACAGGAACTGGCCGTGGCAGGAGGACCGGAAGCGGCCTCAAGCGTACCTTTCATCACGGCAATAATAGTGGGAGGCGCCTTCTTCGGAGACAATCTTTCATTCATATCCGACACCACAATTGCGGCCACAAGGACCCAGGAATGTTCCATGGCAGACAAATTCAAGGTGAATTTCCGGATTGTAGGTCCCGCTGCGCTGGCAGTCACGATACTGTATGTCATTCTCGGCACAGACGTTACCGGCGTCCCTGAAGCCGGTCCGGTGAGCCTCGTTCTTCTTATTCCCTATATAAGCGTCATAATTCTGGCACTTGCCGGAGTGAATGTTGCCGCCGTACTCTGCATCGGTCTGCTGCTCAACGGAATAATCGGCATGACGGGAGGAATGATATCATGGAGCGGTTACCTCGAAGCCATCGGTAACGGCATCAGCGGAATGGGAGACCTCATAATAGTCACCATGATGGCGGGAGGAATGCTTGAGCTTATCCGCGCAAACGGAGGACTTGATTTCATCGTAAAAGGGCTCACACGCAGGATCAATGGCAAAAGAGGTGCGGAATTCAGCATTGCCGCACTGGTGGCACTTTCCAATCTGTGCACAGCCAACAACACAGTCGCCATCATCACCACCGGGGGCATCGCACGGGACATAAGCCGCCGTTTCGGGCTCGATCCGCGCAAAACGGCAAGTATCCTGGACACTTTCTCATGCCTGATCCAGGGCCTCATTCCATACGGAGCACAGCTGCTGATGGCGGCGGGACTTGCAGGCATATCGTCGATATCCATAATAGGACATCTCTATTATCCTTTCATCATGGGCGCCATGGCTGTAATGGCCATTCTTTTCAGATTCCCCAGGAAATACTCCTAGTCGCCCTTGAAGAGTGAACGGCAGAGGGCCGGCACATCAGCAACCTTGATGACTTCAATGCCACCCAGACCGTGGCCGGAAAGCCCCTCCATGCTGCTGAAAGACGAGACATAAATGCGTTTGAACCCGAGCCTTGCCGCCTCCATCACCCTTCTGTCGGTCTGAGCCACAGGACGGACCTCGCCGCTCAGGCCGATCTCGCCGGCGAAACATACATCAGCAGGAATGGATATGTCGAAATTGGATGAAAGCACAGCGCTTATCACGGCGAGGTCGCACGCCGGATCGCTCACCTTGAGTCCCCCGGCCATGTTCAGGAACACATCCTTCACGCTCAATCTGAATCCTGCGCGCTTCTCCAGCACGGCCAGAAGCATGTTAAGACGTCTCACGTCAAAACCCGTAGCACTGCGCTGAGGCGTGCCGTAGGCTGCCGAACTCACCAGCGCCTGCACTTCTATAAGGAACGGACGTGTGCCGTCGAGCATCGCGCTCACCGCCACACCGCTCAATCCCTCCTCATGCATAGGGATAAGCATCTCCGAAGGATTGGTCACCTCACGCAGGCCCTTTCCGGTCATTTCGAACACAGCGAGCTCGGAAGTGGATCCGAAACGGTTCTTTATGCTTCTGAGAAGCCTGTATGCCCCCCTGTTGTCACCCTCGAACTGGAGCACCACATCCACTATATGCTCGAGTATCTTAGGCCCTGCAATGCTGCCTTCCTTGGTGATATGTCCTATGAGGATGACAGGCACTCCTGTCTCTTTCGCGAATCTGAGAAGCATCGAAGCAGTCTCCTTAATCTGGGTAACAGAGCCGGGAGAAGACTCCACGGCCTGGGAGAACATAGTCTGAACAGAATCCACCACCATCATGTCAGGCATCATCCTGCGAGCCTCTGCAATAATGTTCTCCATAAGGGTCTCGCTGTAAATCATGCAGTTGGAGTCGTCGCCTCCGATGCGTGAGGCACGGAGCTTGACCTGCTTGGCACTTTCCTCACCGGTCACATAAAGCGTCTTGAGATTGCTGCAATGAAGAGGAATCTGTAGCGAAAGCGTGGACTTTCCTATACCGGGCTCGCCGCCGATCAGCACCAGAGACCCCTCCACGAGACCTCCGCCAAGAATGCGGTCCACCTCACCATTGTTCAGGGATATACGATGCTCCACAGAGGAGTCGATATCCGACAGTGGCATAGGCTTATGACCGGCACCAGGAACAGAAGCAGAGACAGCCGGGGCGCCCTTTTTCCCGGTCGCAACCGTCTCTTCCACCATAGTGTTCCACTCATCGCACGCAGGGCATTTCCCCATCCACTTAGGGCTCTCGTTTCCGCATTCCTTGCAGAACCACACTGTCTTTGTCTTCGCTGTCGCCATATATCATTAATCTTCTTACATTCCGCACAAGCGGAAGCCTTTCATTGCAGATGCAAACTTACAAAAAAAAGGGATACCGCCACCCTGGCAGTATCCCTTAATGTTCCTATCTGAAACGGATTATTTCTCGTCAGCACACTTCTGCTCACACTTCTGCTCGCATTTTTTCTCGCAGCATGCCTTCTTCTCAGCACATTCCTTTTCGCACTTCTTTTCGCAGCAGCCCTGCTTGTCAGCACATTTCTTCTCAGCGCACTTCTTCTCGCAGCATGCCTTCTTTGGGCACTCTGCTGCCTTATCACATGTCGCGCACTTAGCCTCGTCGCACTTTGTATCACATTTTGTCTCGCAGCACTCTGTCTTCTCGCAGCAGCCTTCTGCCTTCTTCTCACCTTCATTGCAGCATGCGCAAGATGCAAGAGCGAACATTGCAGCCACAACTGTCATGGACATCAAAATCTTCTTCATAGTTCTTGAAAATTTAAATTAAACATATCACGAAAGCACAAACTTAAGAAATTTCATTGAAAATTCCAATATCCGTTATCTGTCAAGTTCAAACACCTCAACGTCATGTATTCTTCCCTCATCTATACGGAAGCGCAAGGCTGTCCTGACAACATGGAAGCCCTGGATGCCAGCTGCTCCGGGATTCATCACCAGCATGCCTCCCCGTCTGGTGTCACGGACCACCTTCAGGATATGTGAATGTCCGCACACAAAAAGGTCCGGCCGATAACGGTCGATCAGCTCTCTCGCCCTCGGGTCATATCTCCCGGGATAGCCTCCCACATGTGTCATCAGCACCTTCACCCCCTCGCATTCGAAGAAGCGGTGAAGAGGATGGTCGAATCGGAGAGAGTGGTTGTCGCAGTTTCCCGCCACGCCTACCAGAGGCTTGAACTCCGCGATTTCCTTAGCCAGCTCCATCCCGCCGCCGAAATCACCGGCATGCCATATCTGGTCTACAGGCTCCAGAAAGTCGCGGAACTGACGGTCGAATACACCGTGAGTGTCTGAGATCAATCCTATATACATAATGAAACATATGATAAGCCGTACAAATTTACTATTTTTGCAGTTCTATAGAACATTTGTGCCATGGAACTTTTCTTTTCACGTGACATAGCAGGGGGCATATGCCGTCTGGACCAGGACGAATCGGGGCACTGCGTGAAGGTGCTGAGGCATCGCAGCGGTGACGAGATATCCGTAATCGACGGATGCGGCACACTGTACCGATGCAGGATAACGTCCGACAGCCCGAAAGGTGTGGAAGCGGCCGTGATTGCTCAGGAGCAGGACTGGGGCACACATCCGTACCGTCTTCATATGGCGGTATGCCCGACAAAGAACAACGACAGATACGAATGGTTTGCTGAGAAGGCCTGCGAAATGGGATTCGACGAGCTCTCGCCTGTGATCGGAGACCATTCGGAGCGCAGGGTGCTCAAGACTGCACGCGTTGAGAAAATTCTGGTGAGCGCGGCCAAGCAGTCTCTGAAGGCTGCCGTTCCGACTGTAAATGAACCGGTATCCGTTAAGGAGTTCATACGTTCGCATGACATTCCCGGGCAACTGCGTCTTATCGCCTATTGCTTCGAGGACGGAAATGTTCCGCGCAGAAACATCAAGGAAGTCCTGAATGCCTTCGAGGGCACTGAGATCATTGTCATGATAGGTCCTGAAGGAGACTTCTCGCGCGAAGAGGCTGAGCTGGCACTGAAATCCGGATTCATACCGGTAAGCCTCGGAGAGTCACGTCTGCGGACGGAAACTGCCGCCCTTGCAGCAGTGGCGGCAGCGTATTTCCGATATATGTAGCCCCATTGAGGCATTTCAGGCCGGAAGGCCTTATTTCCTGATTATCTCTATCGAATAATCCAGTCCCACCTTGATTATGGATGAGGACTGGCCTGTTGCACCTTTTTCAAGAGCCGGATCGACGATATGGTCCACGGCTTCCTTTACAGCATCGGTGATTTCTGAGAACTTCCTAGGAGTGGCCTCTCCTGAGATGTTCGCGGAAGTCGATACAATCGGACGGCCTAATTTCGACACAAGAGCCGTACAGAAATCCATCATAGGAATCCTGATGCCAACGGTACCGTCTTCAGCAACGGTATTGAAGGCCAGGGCACGACGGTCGGCCTTCATGCATCCGCGCTCACCGGCTATGGCGTCCGGATAGATGATCGTCATGGGCTTGTCGTTCACTTCTACGAGCTGGACGGCCATCTCCGGCACTTCACGGACATAGCGGCATATCATGTCCATGTCACTGGCAAGCAGCACAAGGGACTTGCTGTCCTCGCGACGTTTGATCTCATAGATTTTAGCGACGGCTTCCGGATCTGCAGCATCACATCCGATTCCCCATACCGTGTCGGTAGGATAAAGAATCACGCCTCCGCTTCGGAGGACTTCCAGGGCTTTCTGTATCTCTTCTGTCATAATTGCATTATCGTTTCGCAAGATATGATTTCTATGTTATGTCTTGCCAAGATTATAATTCGATTTCCGTTATTACAGGATAGTGGTCGGAGAACGTGAGGTGAGGGATTTCATGCGAAACCGCTCTGAAACGTTCAGGAAAGAGAATATAGTCGATCCTCAACATCGGCCAGAGCCTCGCGTATGTGGCACCGAAGCCGTCCCCGGCCTCCACGAATGCATCCTTTCTTCCGCGGGTCATCCTGAAATAGGAGTAAGACATCGGATTGTCGTTGAAGTCTCCGCATACAAATGACTCCACAGGACAGTTCTCGATGTGGGAGAACACCTTATCCACCTGCTTCGGACGACGCGTGATGGAGTTCTTCATCTTTGTACCGGTCTCGGAAAAGACAGCCTTGTCCGCATTGAACAGCGCCTTGACCACACCGGTGAACGATATGTTATAACTTTCGAAATGGCAGTTATAGACCCGGAAACGGCGTCCGTGGATCTCATAATCGGTATATATGGCAAGGTTGGCGCTTTCCTCAAACTTTATCTTCCCCTTTTCCAACGAAGGCAGACGGCTGAGAGTGATGTTACCGAAAGCCGAACCGTCCTTCAGAGGAAAGAGGTAATACTCCGCATGATATCCCTTGAGATTCTTCCTCAGATAGTTTCTTACAGACTGGACATCACGCACATGAAACTCCTGAAGACAGATGATATCCGCATCCTGTTCCATTACAAACCGGAACACAGAATCAGCACATTGCGTTCTTGAAGCCATATTCCCGCCATGTCCGGTAAACCTTCCCACATTATAGGACACGACCTTCAGAGTCGGATCCTGAGCCGGCTGGATCTCGCGCGAAGACAGCTGGGCATACCTGCCCAGGAATATGAATGAAGGCATCAGGGCAAGCAGAGGGATGATGAACGACTTCGACCGGCGCTTCAAGGCCCAGAGCAGCAGGATCAGATTGGCTGCAGACAACGGTATGAAGAACAGTCCGACAAGGGAGATTATCCACACCTTTGCCGGATTGATGACCACAGAGATATAGGATAGCACAAGCATGGCTGCCACAATCACCATCAACATACGTGAGGTGACCATGCCGAAGATACCAGGGCGCTGTGTATTTCTCTTCTTAGTCAAATCTGCTGTAAAGTCTGCGGGTCTTCTTCCAATACATTATAAGGAGGAATCCGAAGATAAGTCCTCCAAGATGAGCGAAATGGGCTATTCCGCCGCCTGTGCCGGTGATTCCGGTAAGGAGCTCGATTCCCGCGAATATCAGCACGAACCACTTGGCCTTCAATGATATCGGAGGGAACACAAGAGTCATTATAGAATCCGGGTAAAGCATAGCATATCCCATAAGCACACCATAGATGGCACCGGATGCTCCCACGGTAGGGGTCATCTTCATCATATGGATGGAAGCCTGTGCCTGCATGCTGCCTTCTGCAGCGGCGGTGAGCCACGACTGCATCTGCAGCCATTCGACACCGGTATGTATGAGTGCGGCTCCAAGCCCTGTCACGAAATAGAAGAGCAGGAACTTCTTCGTGCCCCAGACTCTCTCCAGCACCGAGCCGAAGATATACAGGGTGTACATATTGAAGAATATATGCCAGAAACCGCCATGCATGAACATATGGGTGACAGGCTGCCACCAGTGGAAGAACGGTGATGTAGGATAGAAAAGTGCGAACTTTTCATACATGAAATTCTCATTAAGGCTGGTCATTATCATTACCAGCACATTAATGATGATTATGTTCTTCACTGCGGTGGGTACATTGCTCATGAAGCCTCTGCGGCCCCCGTTATCACTATAATAATATCCCATTAGTCGAAACCGTTTAATATTTTAATGTTGAAGACGAGGTATTAAAATCTCTTATCGATATCTTCAATCGAAATCATCGTGATTATCTTGCGCCCCGAGCTTGTATATTCAGCATTCGAGCACGCGAACAACTGGTCAATCAACCTCTGTGCCTCAGCCGGATTAGTGACAGAATCTGCATTAAATGCACCCAATCTGGCCAATCCGGATGCCATATTGGCAGCCATCATCTCCTCTAGGGCACTGTGGTCCTCCGACAGGATCAGCAGAAGATCTCCCACCATGGACTCCACTTTTCCCGGCTCGGCGCTATATCCTTCAGGGACACCGTTCACTACAATAGTATCGGTCCCGAACGGCGTGATGTCGAATCCGAGAGAAGACAGCATCTGCGAATGTTCCTCAAACAGACACATGTTCTCAACCCCCACCTGCACGCTCACAGGGAAAAGAGCGGTCTGGCTCACATGGGCATTCTTCGACATAGCTTCAAGGAAACGCTCGTAAAGTATGCGTTCCATGGCTCTTGTGATGCTGACAGCCATAAGTCCGGTACGGCCTGCAGTGATTATATATTTGCCCTGAAGCACAAGAATGCTCCTGCCGGGGGTCAGTTTGTCTTCAAAAAGCTTTCCATAGTCGTCACGCTTCTCAATGTAGCGGGAAGCCGCTCCTGAGCCCTGCCATCCGGTGTATGAGGGGCTGTGGGACGGTTCATGCGAAGCGGCGGGATCGTGGAAGCCTGCGGAATCATGGGAAGCCGGATTACGAAGTCCGGAGGCGCCATTGTCGGAGCCATAAAGGCCCGGCATGAACGAATTGTCGAAAGCCGGAGCCTCTGAAGGGAAGCCGTCGTTGTCGAACGGATTGAACGTAGGATCAGCAGCTGGCGAAGGCTCGCTTACAGGATGGAACTCATCGAAGCTCCTGCCGAAAGCCGGGATATCAGGCACCCCTTCCCTGTCGAAATCGATGCTGTCCCCGAAAGAATTCCTGCCAAGAACCTCCTTTATGCATGCATACAGAATCTGGAAGATCACACTGTCGTCCTCGAACTTTATCTCCGTCTTCGTAGGATGGATATTCACATCCACGGCATGCGGATCTATATCCATATAGATGAAATATGACGGAGTCACACCCTCAGGAAGCAGATTCTCATACGCCTTCATCACCGCCTTATGCAGATAAGGGCTGCGGAAATATCTTCCGTTCACGAAGAAGAACTGATTGCCAAGGCCCTTCTTCGCCGCTGCCGGACGGCCCACATAACCGTTGATCGTCACGACAGACGTGTCGGCATGGATGTCCACAAGGTCGTTGGCCACAGCTGCTCCGAGCATATCCTGTATCCTGAACTTCAGGGACTTGGCCGGCCTGAGAACATACACATCCTTGCCGTTATGAGTAAGGGTGAACCCTATGTCCGGACGCGTCAGAGCCACGCGTGTGAACTCCGACACGATATGTTTGAACTCCACGGTATCAGATTTCAGGAACTTGCGTCTTGCCGGCACGTTATAGAAAAGATTCCTGACGGCAAAGCTTGCTCCTCTCGGAGCTGATATCTCCTGTGTGGAAAGATGCTGTGAGTCCGCAAAGTCCACCTGGCATCCGAGTTCGTCCTCTTCGCGCCTGGTCTTGAGAGTCACTTCCGCTACGGCTGCTATTGAAGCAAGAGCCTCGCCCCTGAAGCCGAACGTCAGTATGTTCTCGAGATCCTCTGCAGAATGCAGCTTGGAGGTAGCATGTCTTTCGAAGCAAAGCACCGCCTGGTCAGGAGACATTCCACATCCGTTGTCAATGACCTTGATAAGAGTCCTTCCGGAATCCTGTATCATCACCGTCACCTGACCGGCACCGGCATCCACGGCATTCTCCATAAGTTCCTTCACCACAGAAGCCGGTCTCTGGACCACTTCTCCTGCAGCGATCATATTAGCTATATTGCTTGGTAATATCCTGATATCCATACACTACTGCCCCAATGCCTGAAGAAGAATAGGGAAATACTTATATATCAGATAGATGACAGCAAAAAGGAGAACGGTAGTCGCCATTCCTATTATCCTCTGGTTGCGGCTTACCTCCTCGGTACGCTGGTAGTTGCCGTCACGAAGACTGCCCCTGACATGCTTGCCCGGTACATATTCCTCGTTCTTCTTTGTGAAGTCACCGTATTTCTTTCTGCGTTCCTCTGCTTCCGGATCATAGAAACGAGGCTTATAGCTGAATTTCCTCACTTCCTGCTTGCCGAAAAAACTGAAATTGAATCCCATATGTCTTTATAATATATCCGTCGTTCTGACTTTCATTGTATCAATCATTCTGACCTTAGTTGTTCCGCGGAGCTTTACCTATGCAGCATTCCTGGAATTTCTGTCCGGTATTGAACCCTCCTTAAGGAGCCACACACATTTCCTCACTTGGCACGCCTTCTTCCGGGCGCCTGATGGATTATACCGGGAAATGCTCCTGGTCACTTTTAGTCTAACGAGCAAATTTAGGGTTTTTTATTTACATTTGTGGAAATTATTTGCATATGGAATTGAGAATAGGTAACGGATATGACGTCCACGCACTTGCTCAGGGGCTGCCGTTGTTGCTCGGAGGCATTGAAATAGAAAGCCCTGTAGGATGTATAGCCCACTCTGACGGAGACGTGGCTATCCACGCTCTGTGCGATGCACTGCTCGGAGCACTGGCCCTGGGAGATATAGGAAAACACTTTCCCGATACTTCTGACGAATTTGCCGGGATTGACAGCAAGATTCTCCTTGCCCGTGTCATGGAACTGATTGAAAATGAGGGGTGGCATGTGGTGAATGTGGATATAACCATCGCCATGCAGAGACCTAAGCTGGCCCCTTATATAGTGGCAATGAGGGAATGTCTCTCGGAGATTATGGAAATATCTCCAGCCAGAGTGTCTGTAAAGGCAACTACCACCGAGAAGTTGGGGTTTGTGGGCCGTGGAGAAGGATGCGAAGTCTATGCGGTGGCTTTGCTGGGACGCGAGGAGTAGAAGGAGTAGAGGGAGCAGAAGGAGAGTTTGCTGGAGCATCAGCGAGGAGAGTTTGCAGGGAGCATCAGGAGAGTTTGCTGGAGCATCAGCGAGGAGAGTTTGCAGGGAGCATCAGGAGAGTTTGCTGGAGCATCAGCGAGGAGAGGAAAAAAGAAGCTAAGAGAACCGGAACACAAAAACCTAAGCCATTGTTACTTAATTAGTTAACTAATCATCGTTGGGGATTTTGCGAGGCCGCTGAAAAAGCTATCTAAATCATAACCCACTGAGAATCGCATATATAAACGCCTCTTGAAGAAATTT
>CANBDX010000013.1 GCA_947367315.1 uncultured Bacteroidales bacterium
TGCCATGGTCGTTGTCGATGAAGAAGAAATCAGGAACGTTGTTTTTCCAGAGATCTTTTCTGAGCTGTACGGCGCACCTTACTGTGTACTGATTCTATACTCTAGATTACATTTTACCTATGATAGCTCCCACCGCCCACATGAATGCAAAGATTGCGATTGAAGCGATGAACATCTTGAGGAGTCCCTTGCCGACATCACGTCCGTCTGCACGTACCTGCGCCTTGAAGTTTGCGATGACCTCAGGCTTCTCCGGTTTAGTGATGAAAGTGGCCACGAGCCATGCTGCAGTAGTCACGCCGATAGTCCAGAGGAGTTTCTCGTAGAAAAGAAGCGTTACGTCGCTGATGTGTGGCCATACGATCTGGAAGAAGACAGCACAAAGGAACGACACTGCCATCGCCACGATCTCAGTCCATGCATTGATTCGCATCCAGAACCAGCGGAGAAGGAAGATCACACCTGTACCTGCACCTATCTGGACCATAAGGTCAAAGCCTGACTTTGCGCTCTCAATAAGGGATACCATCAGTGAGCCGAGGATAATCAGAACGATTGATGACACTCGTGCGACGAGAATAAGTTCCTTATCGCTTGCATCCTTTCTTACAAAACGTTTCCATACGTCATTGGTAACGTAGTTCGCTCCCATTGAAAGCTGCGCTGAAATAGTAGAGAAAAGTGCTCCCATCAGAGATGCTGCAACAAGTCCATACCATCCGTTCGGAACAATGCTGATAAGAGCAGGGTATGCCATATCGTCGCCCACCAGAGCAGGATCCACATTCGGGAAGGCTTCACGGATAGAAGCAAGGTCAGGGAAGATCAGAAGCGATGCGAAAGCCGCTATGTACCAAGGCCATGGACGGAGAGCATAGTTAAGGATATTGAAGAACAATGTGCCTCCCACCGCATGCTTAGGGCTCTTGGCTGTGAGCATACGCTGGACTATATATCCTCCACCACCTGGCTCGGATCCCGAATACCATACGTTCCACCACTGTACTGCTACCGGGATTATAAAGATTGCGATAAATGCCTCCTTATTTGAAAGAGACGGGAAGAAGTTCAGGCGTGAAGTCACCTCAGGGTTGCTCATGAGGTTTGACCATCCTCCTACATCAGGATGATTGACACCGTAATACATGACTGCACAAGCTCCACCCATCACCACGGCAAACATGAAGAAGTCTGTGTAAATTGTACCTCTGATTCCTGACAAGGTTGTGTAGATAATGGATACGACAGCTGTCACAGTAAGGATTACCGCCGGAGAGATACCGAAGAGGACAACTCCGATCTTTACTGCACCAAGAAGTACTGTAGCAGTAACGACCAGGTTATAGATGACTCCGAGGTAGATTGCTCTGAAACCGCGCAGGAACGCTGCAGGCTTACCGGAATAACGGAGTTCATAGAAGGAGATGTCTGTAGTGGCACCTGAACGCACCCACAGTTTTGAGTACACAAAGACTGTAAGCATACCGGTAAGAAGGAAGGCCCACCATGCCCAGTTGCCGCTTAGTCCGTCCTCGCGGATGATTTCTGTAAAGAGGTTGGCGCTGTTGGTACTAGTAGTAGCAGCAACCATCGAGACTCCGATGAGCCACCAAGGCATAGAGCCCGCTGACTTGAAGTACTCGTTGGCTCCCTTTGATTTGGACCTCATAGCGGAAATCGCCGGAATGAGGAACAGCACCGCAAAGAATGCGGCCATTACAATGTAATCGATATAGTTCATGTTAATTCAGTGTTATTTCTTGGTGTCAAAAATTCTGCATGTCTGACTTCAAATGTTCGGAAACTGTGTGTAATGCCAGGAAAAGCTGGTCAGGCATTCCGCAGCCGACCTCGCCGATGAGTTTCAAGGCCATTGCTACAGGTTCATCTTCCACAGACATTCCGGATGCTACGTATTCCTTTATCTTGCTGTCATAGAGTTCTACGCGGTCCTTGCAGTACTTGAGGGCGGCAGACACTTCCTCTGCACCTTTGACCACCGTGCCTATTCCGTCATAGTCATGACCGCAGACCATATTCTCAAGATGAAGGTCCGAGAGCTTATCAAGGCTCTTCACATATGCCCGAAGGTCACGGTAGAATCCTACACCCTGGGTCGGTGTGCCGTTGGCCTGCACTGAGTCGCCGGTAAAGGCAGTTCCCGTCTTTGTGTCAATCCATGTGAGGCAGTCGTCATCATGACCAGGAGTGGCCACTGCATGGAAACGGCCTTCAAGGAGTTCTCCCTCCTCAAGCAGTCTATCCGGTTCTACACCTTTAAGATAGCTCTGAGGGGCCGGTGAGTTCTTCGGGAAACGGGTCCTGACGCGGATAGCGACCTTTACAGGATCGCGCAGTGCATCTGCAGAACTCTTCAAGGTGGCTGTCTTCAGACCGTATTTGGTGACAAGGGAATGATGACCTCCGATGTGATCACCGTGCACATGGGTATTCAGAAGCCAGTCGATGTCGCCGACCTTCATTCCGAGCTTATCCAAGGCCGGAATCAGGTAATTTTCAGGCTCAAGATGAGATGAATCGATGAGGATATTCTTCTCTCCCTTGATTAGGATGATTCCTGTCCATACCGGTCCGAAAGGCACTTTCAGAAGGTAGGTGTCAGGCAGAACCTCCTCGAATTCAGGATACTTTCTGAAGACCTCACCTGTTGCCAGAGACAGGTATTCAGTATTATCCTTTGATGTATTTGCATTCTCAGCCACAAGCACACGCGCATCCTCAGACACCACGATATGATGCCAGATGCCTGCACGTACATTATAATATTTCAGCGGTTCCATCTCAACCCTGTCAGCCTTTTCTCCAACCAGGAGGGTTGCCTTGCCGTGAAGAAGTACAAAGGTCTCGTCAGTGAGATTATGTCTCTCAAGTTCACAGACATTGCTTTCGTCAAAGCGAGGCGCCCAATTAAGCGATGCCAGAGTCCACTTGGCATTATTCACGAGGCGGCGATACTCGGTGCCGCAATGTTCCAATATATCTAATCCTTTCATACGATAGCTTAATTTAAAGATGCCAGAACAATCACTGACACTTGACCTGTGCTTCTGTGTGCGCAACGACCGGCATACGGGTCGAGCCCGCTCCCATCCAGCCACCGTTCACATCCATCATACCGCCGTTTATAACCAGTCCCTCTCCTTCGACTCCGAAGTCAGGATTGATCGGGCGGATGGTTCCACCCCAACCACGGCACTCCACGACAGAGCTGTCTCCGATCCAAGGCAGTTGATTCTCCTTCTTTGCCCCTGGGGTCAGATATGGACCTATGATCATAGGTGAAGGGGCTACATGCCATACGCCATCGACCTTGATTCCGTAGTCCACTCCATTTCCTCCGGCAGCAGTCATCAGACCTTTAACTCCCTGTTTCTCAAGACCAAGCAGCAGAGCGCGGCTGGCTGCTTGGCCGAAATTATGGGTAAAGCGGTTTGTCGTCGCGAAATATTCCAGAAGGTCATCCTTGTTCTCACACTTAAGCACGTACGGGATGATAGCCCTTGTAAACAGTGCATCGATTGCCTTCTGGGACGAATGCAGTTCATCGCCCATGCGGAGTGCCTCGTGGAAAAGTTCCTTCATCGGGAAACCTCCGACTTCCTTCAGAACAGCTACAAGTGGTGGGAAAAGTTCATCCCCGAGCCATTTTAGGTTTGCTGCAATCTCTTCCGAATATACGCCCCAGCCGCAGAATCCGCCGCCGAACTTGCCCTCAGCAGGGAAAAGGCCGGCAACACCACCAGTCTCCCTGTCTTCCACGATGAGAAGGGGAACAGACTTGGTGATGATTCCATATCCTGAACCGTTTGTGGCATAGTCATATGCAGCTTCCACCTTGACTTCACCAGACTTGAGCATACGCACAGCCTCTTCCTCAGTCTTTGCCCAGCCCTCGAAGAAACAGGCATTCACCATACTGCGCTGATGGCCCAGACACATCATGTCATACTCAATAGGAGGACCAGCATGAAGCACGGTCTTGTCGGCAAGCCCCAAGAACTCGCCAGCCTTTCTAACATCAATCCAGTAAGGATCACCTTTCCAACGTAATTCTTCCGGTTTAATCATATTTGTTCGTTTTTTACTTCCAATGTAGCTTCACGGCCGGCTATCGTGCCGAAGACCATGGCTGCTGTGCCTCCGTTGCCTCCAAGACGGTTCAGGCCGTGGACTCCTGCTGTGACCTCGCCGCAGGCAAAGACTCCCGGAACTGGAACGCCGTCATGGTCAAGTACACGACATTTTGAATCTATGACTATACCTCCCAAAGACGAATGTGGAGCCGGAGCGACTTTGATCATGCGCTCGGACAGGTCCATCCTGCATTCAAGCAGTTTGTCATCGGGAACCTCCGTCAGATCATATATTGCATAACCTCCCTGGTCAAAGATGGCCTTGGACAGTTCATCCTTGTTCAGTCTGGCATCGCCCAGGAACTCCTCTCCGTCCATATTCAGGAGTCTTGCTCCCTCATAAAGAAGAGTAGTAATCACGGGGATGCCACGTCTCAGGCCCTCCACACGCACCGTCGGCTCGTACTGAACATGATTTTCATCCACATCCTTGACTGCTCCGCCAAGTGCCTCTGCGATCAGCAGCCCGTCACCTTTCAGATACCCGGGATTGGTCGAGAAGTCATATTTTCCACACCAGCCTCCCGTAGCGATGATGATCCTGACATCAGGACGCTCGGCACGGATTGCCAGTACATCCTCTGCAGTCACAGTACGGTTTTCCACCGTAATCTTGTTCTTCAGCCGCTTCTTGATGTCACCGAGCGCAATGGCTCCGATGGCATGTCTGATGGATACGCACCGTGGGATGCTGCTGCCAAGAGGACGGATGACAGTGTCATCAAAAGCGAACTCATCCTTCAGAGTCAATGACTCACGACACATGGCCTCGACCAGCAGACGGTCGTTCTCATACTTTCCGCTTGAGAGAGTGTCCTCGACGAACTGCTCCACAGAGTCCTCTGGAAGCACAGGGCAGTTAAGCGCGTGGATGTCAGGAGAGTTGCCGACACCATTGGCCACCAGGGTGACAGATGCGCCACCTGCCACTGCCGCCTCGGCTGCCCTCCATCCGGCAAGTCCGCCGCCGATTATAAATATGTCGCTGACGACCTTCATTATCTCTGAACTCGTCCTGTTCCGTTTCCTGCTGCGAGAGCCTCCACATCCTTCACCTTCACGAGATTGAAGTCGTGCTCGATAGAATGCTTCAGACAGCTTGCTGCCACAGCGAAATCAATCGCCCCCTGAGTGTCCTTTCCTGCAATCAGGGCATAGATGAGTCCACCGCCGAAGCTGTCGCCGCCACCTACGCGGTCAACGATATGAACCTTGTATTCGGTAGAGAAGCAGGCCTCCTTTGTCGCTGCATCGTAGAGCATACCAGCCCAAAGGTTATCAAATGCTGAAAGCGAAGTACGGAGAGTGATAGCTACCTTCTTCACGCCGAAACGCTCCACAAGCTGCTCTGCAACAGATACATACCCTTCCTTATTGAGTTTACCAGACTCCACGTCGCTGCCTTCGCCCACGATGCCGAACACGTCTGCTGCGTCTGCCTCATTAGCAATCAGTACATCCACATATGGAACCAGCTCGGCCATCACACGGCCAGCCTCCTGCTTTGTCCAGAGCTTTCCGCGGTAGTTAAGGTCGCATGACACGGTTATGCCATGCTCACGGCAATACTTCAGTGCATCAAGACATACAGCAGGCATCTCACCGCCGAGGGCAGGGGTGATGCCTGTGAAATGGAACCACTCTGCTCCTTCAAAGATCTTTGCCCAGTCGAAGTCCTCACGCTTTGCTGTAGCTATCGATGAGTCCGCACGGTCATAGACCACTCTTGACGGACGCTGAGAGGCTCCCTTCTCGACAAAGTAAAGGCCCAGACGCTTTCCGCCCCATACTATATCCTTGGTGTCAACGCCGAAATGACGCACGGCATTCCTGGCACACTCCCCGAGAGGATTGTCCGGAAGCTTGGTCACGAACGATGACTCGATGCCGTAATTTGCAAGCGACACGGCTACGTTGGCCTCACCACCTGCATATGAAGCCTCGAACTTTTCTGCCTGATAGAACATCTGATATCCCTCAGGATTCAGACGCATCATTATTTCTCCAAATGTAACTACTTTCATGTCTTAGATTTTTGAATTCTTAACGAGCTGGGCAGCAGTGGCTGTGATCTTATCCCACTCGCCGTTTGCTATCCATTCCTTATTAGTAAGATTTCCTCCGACTCCTGCGCCAACGCAACCTGCCTTGATGTAATCGGCCACATTGTCCGGGCCTATGCCTCCCACGGCAAGGAAAGGGATGTGCGACAGAGGTGCCATCACAGCCTTGACGTATTCAGGACCGAGTACGCCGATAGGGAAAAGCTTCACATAGCTTGCCCCTGCGTTCCAGGCCGCAACCGCTTCTGACGGAGTAAGTGCACCAGGCATGGCCATAAGACCGTCCGCAACACACTTCTTTATAAGTTCCACATTGACGTTAGGTGTAACCATGTATTCGCCGCCTGCATCTTCGCAGATCATCAGCTGCTCTTCTGTCAACACTGTACCTGCACCGACCTTCACCACATCACCGAAACTGCTCTTGATTGCCTTGATTGCGGCAGCCGTGTCCTTCCAGGTCTCCGGCGACTTCTGGTTGAATGTAACTTCAACCATATCGATTCCACCCTTCACATATGCCTCTGTAAGTCTGAGGCATGTATCCGGCTCAAAGCCGCGTATAATCGCTACTATCATATTATTCCCAGATTCCTCCATGAGCCATGGAGCCTACATTTTTAACGAAAAGATTCAGGAAACGAGGATACTTCGATCCGTCGAACTTCCAGTTGAAGTCCTTCTTGCGTGACTCGAGATCAGCATCGACATCAATCTTACGGTTCGGAATGTCGATAGTGATGATGTCACCATCCTTGACAAGACCGAGAGGACCCATAAGAGCAGCCTCTGGAGATACATAACCGATCGAAAGACCTGATGTACCACCAGAGAAACGGCCGTCAGTAATCACTGCACAAGACTCATAGAGTTCCTTTCTGCCCTTGAGCATCTCCTGGAAGGTAAACGCCGTAGTTCCGAAACGGCCCTTGAGTCCGAGGAAGCGGAGCACGCAAGCATCTCCGACCTTGATCTGACCTGCCTTGAGTGCATTCAGAGCATCATCAAGTTCATCAAACACACGTGCCGGGCCCTTGAATGTCATAAGTTTCTCAGGAACAGCAGCAATCTTGATGATAGAGCCCTCTGGAGCAAGGTTTCCATAAAGAACTCCGATGCCAGGCATCTTCATCACAGGATTGTCAAGAGTGTGGATCACATTGCGGTTATATACCTTGGCGTTCTTCACGTTCTCCGCAAGAGTCTTTCCTGTAACAGTCATACAATCTCCATCTAGCTTTGGAAGGAGTTCCTTTATGACTGCCGGCATTCCACCTGCAAGGCAGAGGTCATGAACAGAATATCTTGCACCGCTCGGAACGATATGCGCCAGCAATGGAATCTCATTAGATGCCTCATCAAAATACTTCCACCATGGCTCGTCATAGCCTGCCTCATGCGCGATGGCAGGAATATGAAGGATCAGGTTAGATGAAGCGGCCAAAGCCATATCCATCTTGATGGCATTGCGCACAGACTTCGGAGTGATGATCTTCCTTGCAGTCACGCCTTCCTCCACAAGACCCATGATACGGCGGCCTGCCTTATATGCAATCTGATAAAGTTCGCTTGAGGTTGCAGCGGCAGTCGAGTTGCCAGGGAGAGACATTCCAAGAACCTCTGCCACCATGCACATGGAGTTGGCTGTAGTCATTGAAGTACAGCCTCCGCATGAACCCCATGAGTGCTCGATGAGATCGTTATATTCGTCAGCATCTATACGTCCCGCTTCCATTGCGCCGACCTTGTCCTGGGCGTGGATATGGATTACTTCCTTGCCGCGACAGATGCCATGGGGCATGTATCCTCCGGTAACCATGATGGCAGGGATGTCAAGTCTGGCAGCTGCCATAAGATGGCCCGGAACGATAGAGTCGCATGTCGAAAGGAGAACCATTCCGTCAAAGAAATTGCCCTCGACGGTAAGCTCCACCTGATCTGCGATACAGTTGCGGCTTGGAACCTCGATATACTTAGGGTCCTTCTCGACCATGCCGTCACAGATGGCGGTTGTCATGACCTCGATCGGAAGACCACCTGCGTCACGCACTCCGGCCTTCACCCTTTCAGCTACCTGCTTGAGGTGAACATGGCCGGGGTTATATTCGTTCCAGGAATTGACGATTGCAATACGTGGCTTGGACTGCTCCTCCGCAGAATAGCCCATGCCACACATCAGTCCTCGGCGGCACTCGCTCGCCTGACTGAATTCCCATTGACTTTTAAGGGCCATATTATTCTTCACCTAATGTAAAGTTCATTGATTCGATGGAGCCGTCGCATGACTGGCCTCCGTCAACGCAGATCACCTGACCTACGATGAAACGGGCCTTCTCCACATCAGAGAGGAACTGGATCATAGGCACGATCTCTTCGACCTGGCCACCACGGCCAACTGGTATCTTATGCGAGAATGATACAAGGTTCTCTTTAGAGTAACGATCTACCAGCTTTGTGAAGATAAGTCCTGGAGCTACGCAGTTCACACGTATGCCGTACTTGGCCACCTCCACTCCGAGAGCCTTGGTGAACATATTGAGTCCTGCCTTGGCTGCAGAGTAAGGAAGCATACGGCGGTGAACCCATGTCACCTGACCGTGAACTGACGATATATTCACGATACGGCCTTCTGTTCCCTTTGCGATCATGTCCTCCACAGCATAACGTGAAAGATAAGCCGCACTATTGAGGTTAAGGTTCATCTGGCTGTCCCAATACTCCATAGGCATATCCTTGAACTCGCCTTTAGGACCGCCCGGAATCTGAAGCGCACCACCTGCATTGTTGATCAGCACGTCGATCTTGCCGAATGTCTTGATGAAGTCTTCCATGATCTCCTTGCAGAAATCATGGCTTCCCACATCACCCAGATATATCTTTGTCTTTGAACCATAAGCCTCGCACTGTCTTGCAATCTCCTGAGCTCCCTCAGGGTTCTTGTTGCCGCAAATACCGATATTTGCCTGCTCATCACGTGCAAATGCTATCGCACAACCGGCACCTATGCCGTGGGATGAGCCTGTGATTAAAATGCTTCTTGCCATACTATTAAATAACTTAGAGATTTAATAATTCATGATTAATCCATGTGAAACATTTCAGGCATTGGAATTGACACCGGAGAGTTATCCGGATTGGTTTCCATGATGTCAGCCATATATGCCCACCAACGCTGAACAATTGGGTTCGCTCCAAGATCTTGTGAACCTTGATCTCCTTCTATCTCTTGGTATGCATATAGAACATTTGTGTCCTCGTCTAAATAAATAGAATAGTTCCTGACACCTGTGTCTGTGAGAAGTTGTTTCAGTTCAGGAAAGATTGCTGCGTGACGCCTCTGATATTCATCCTTGAAACCTGGTTTCAAGAACATCTTAAATGCTTCTCTTCTTATCATGATTATTTTGATTTATATAGTTCGTAAGAAAGTGACTGAACCTCTCTGCCTTTGTAGGTGTAAGGCTCAGAGCTGTAGTTGCAGATTACTTCGCTGCCATCACTCCATCGAGAAAGGAAAACTTCCGGTGCAAGTTCACGATTCTCATCAAGGAATTCGTACTGAAGGTAACCGAGTTTCTTCATGTCTTCATAACCCTTACTGATTGCGCTGACGGCAGTGCTCAATTCATCTTCTGTGGAACAACGCAAATCAGCATTACCCATCCAGTTATAAGCGTCAGAACGGAATGCCGAATAGAAATAAAATAACGGACGACTACCGAACTCGATTGCCTTAAGTTCGCTTACAGGATCCTTTATTGTATAATTGACTGTTTCTGTAGCGGCATTATTCAAGATAATACCGTTGTATACTATGTTCCACAGAGGAACATATCTGTCTACCATTGGATTATGCTTGCTTTTATCCAGGTCAAAAGTCACATAAATGATGTAATCTTGTGCTGATGCAACAAAGTCAAATGCACCTTCGCATTGAACTCCACCAAATTTGGTTCTTGCATCTTCAAGATGTCTGCACGCCGCTTCTGCCTGTTCCTTTCTATTGAACGGATGTGCGGGATTATAACAAGGTTGCGGATAATTGTTAGAGTGGCAGTCAATATAATGCATTCCGTTGAATCCTAGAGATTTGACATAGTCATGTTGCACTGGAGGAATTATATTCTCGACATGTGCGAGACACAACTTGTACATGTCACCGCCTGACCAGGTTTCGCTGTAATGGAGTGTTCCGTCTGCATTCTGCACAATCAAATCGTCATCCCAGCAGGTTGCAATCTGATAAGCATCGCTTGAATTTGTATGAGCTGCAATTTTGTATCCGTTCTGGTCAGCATACGCAATCAGTTTTTTGAGAGCGTCTTCACCTCCTAGCAATGGTTCTACTGGAGCAACATCCGGATATCTTCCGTCGTGTCCACTTTTCTGCCAGCCAACAAGACATAACTCTGCTTTGTCCACTCCACGTGCCTTGAGCGAATCAATGATGTCGCAAACTCTGTCAAATGTAACGGCAGGATGTACGGGTGGCTCATTTTCGAGTGTCTGATGACGCACTGTCGCCGGGGCAGGTTTCCACGCTGTTCTGACACGAATCTCAAGCGAAGCCGCTGCATAGGCAAGAAGAGGATTGTTCTTTGCTCTTTCCTTATAAGATTGAACCTCGCCTCTGTCTAATTGGTAGTTTCTGTACAGCCTACCCATTCCTGAGTAGTTTGCGTCATCTCCCTTGAGTTCATACCAATCGATGATAATATCTTCGTATGGTTGAACTTCGGTAAAATCAAAGCGGTAGGAGAGGGTGTAACGTCCATCCTTAACTCTGTTGATGAGAGTATTTTCCATTCTTAGGCCTTTTACGATAGCCATGAAATTACCGTTTGGCGTGAAGGAGCCGCTTATCGGCATCTGTTGCCAGAATAATGAATAACTTCTGTCAACACTTTCAGGAAACTTACACAGCATACCATTCGGGAATACGAAATAGCCAGGATCACCAGCGTTTGCCTTCGCAAAATCCGGAGTTATCAATACAGAATCGACACCTGATAACTTTTCAGAAGGAATATGAAGTTGAAGTGTGTTGGAGTGCCGTTTGAGGATAACTGTAAGAGAGTCTGTTTTTCCATCCTTATGGAAAACTCTTACGTCAGCAAATCGGTCGAGAGTGCAAGAAGAAAATGCGAGTAGTAATAAAATCGCTAAATAACAGGCTGGTCTCATTTAGGTAAATATTTATGTTGATTTTTATTAATTTCTCAGTCTTACAAAATTAATTATATGGTTTAGTGTGGTTGTAATAAAAACGTTTCATTTACTTATAATAACGTGTCAAACTCAGAAGTTTATTGTTTCTTTATGGTGGTCGTCTGTCGATGTACTTGTGATAAATCGTTTTGAAAACGCGACTTGACAAGCAAGTAAGTTTGATTTGGTGTGCTCAATTTGATTGTGACGAGATTTTGTTAGTATTTGCATTGATTTTTTAAGATTTATACTGTACCGCATAACTAATTTTGCTTGACAAATTTTCATAATAAAACAGCGATGAACTTTAAAAAAATCATTACAGGAATCCTTTTAGGACTTTCTGTCCCAGTTATGGCAGATACTGCCCATGATTCTGTAGTTTGGGAAAAACTTAAGGATAATACTGCCAGGTTACAGATTGTCGGTTATGTTAACCCACATCCTTCGATATTGGGACAAGCATCGGTGTGGTCAGTAGGTGCAGAAACCATGGATCGTAACTATGCGATTTTTGAAAATTATAAAGAATACCTTGGACAGACCGGAGTCGGTTATGCAAGACTTCAAAGTGGTTGGCAGAGATGTGAGCCTGAAAAGGGAAAGTATGATTTCGAGTGGCTGGACAAACATGTTGAAGGATGCCTCGAGCAAGGTGTTCAGCCGTGGATGTGTCTTTGCTATGGAAACAAGATTTATGCAACCGAACACGATCTTGGTGCAGCTATATTTTCAGAAGGGCCAACGATGGATGCATGGGTGCGGTATGTCAAGGAGATTGCGAAGCGTTATAAAGGAAAAGTGAGCATGTATGAGGTCTGGAATGAGCCGGAAAGAGACGAGTATCCTGAATTGTATGCCAGACTTTTTGTGAATACAGCGAAGGCTATACGTTCTGTAGATAAAGATGTGAAGATAGCAGGATTCGGTGCCATAAGTCCAGAGCACAGTTATATCCGCAAAGCTCTTGATAAGATTCAGGAATATGGTGGCATCAAATACATGGACTATTTGACTTATCACGCATATTGGCCAACACCAGAAGATATTACAGCGGAGGTGAAAAGACTAAAGGAAGATCTCGCTAAGTATTCTCCTACAATCAAACTTCTTCAAGGTGAGACTGGTTGTCCTGCTCAACTTGAATATGGACATGCATTATATAGCTATGAGTGGACTGAAACCTCTCAAGCAAAATGGGATTGTCGAAATATGCTGAATCATTTCCGAATGGGAATTCCGTATTCTGTATTTACAATGGTCGACCTTCATTACGGTTGGATGATGCAATCTTTCGGCCTTTTGAGGATGAATCTGCGAAAAGAATTCCAATATAAGCGTCCTAAATATTATATGGTCAGAAATGTTACCAGTATCTTTGACGGCAGCATGAGAGCCTCGGAAGATATTGAAATAGAGCATAATAGCACTAAGTCCGTCTCAGCTTATGCTTTAGAAAAGGATGGAAAAAAAGTCGGATTCACTATTTGGTTCGATGGAGAGATTCCGTCGAACAGTCTTGAACGTGACCTGCTTACAGTGAAGGTCAATGGCTTGGGTTTGAAGGATCCGGTATATGTAGATATGATCACAGGTACAGTACACTCACTGGCTTCAAGGCGTGCAGACCTGGGTTTTGACAATCCTGAGGCTGTTCCAGAGCGTAAGAATCATCCGGATTTCTGTAAGTTTAAGGAATTACCGGTGTGGGATGCACCGATTCTGGTAATAGAGCGTAGTGCAATCGATATTGTAGAAACAGACCCTAATAAAAGAACAACTGATCCTTTCTGGCCTAATAGATACTAATCATGAAGAAAATTAAACTCGGACTTTTCCCAAAAGTCGTAATTTCCATTGTCATCGGTGCGCTTCTCGGTTTAGTTTTACCGGATGTCGTCATCAGAATTTTCAAGACGTTCAACGTCCTGTTCGCCCAGCTTCTGAAATTTATAGTACCTCTGCTTGTTCTTGGACTTGTAACACCATCAATTGCTAATCTAGGACGTGGAGCAGGTAAGATGCTTCTGTCAGTAGTTGTAATTGCTTATGTGTCGACAGTGTTGGCATCGCTGTTCTCATATGGAATATCAAGTACTATATTACCTGCATATCTTTCGCCAGGGGAGCTATCTGCAGAAGGTATTTCCGAGAAGGAATTCCTTCCCTATATTGATTTGAAGATACCGCCTATATGTGATGTAATGACATCGATCGTGCTTTCTTTTGTGATAGGCATCGGTATTATCTTCACTGATTCAAAAGGTCTTAAAAGGGGATTTGATGAGTTTGAAAAAATAGTAAAGCTGACAATTGAAAAAGTAATCATTCCAGGCCTTCCTATCTATATTTTTACCATGATATGTGAGATGAGTGCTCGAGGAGTGATTAATGTTGTTCTCGGTACAGGCTTCAAGGTTATCCTGACAGGAGTTGTTCTTTCGATTGTATACCTTGTGATACAATATTGTATTGCTGGTTTGATTGCTCGTAAAAACCCGTTCAAGCTGCTTTGGAATATTCTTCCGGCATATCTTACAGGATTCTCTATATGTTCTAGTTCAGCATGTATTCCGGTTACATACGATTGTACACTGAAAAATGGGGTAAGAAAGGATATTGCAGATTTTGTAATTCCGTTGTGCGCAACTGTCCATATGTGTGGCTCTGCCATTAAACTCACCGTTACATCAGTTGCTATAGCATATATGTTCGGACAACCGATTGGATTCGGTCTTTTCTTACAGTTCGCTCTGATGCAGGCAATAGCAGCAGTAGCTGCGCCAGGTGTAATGGGTGGAGTTCTTATGGCTTCAATCGGCATCATTGGAACGATACTTGGTTTTTCAGATACAATGACCACTTTAGTGATGACATTGTATCTTGCTCTTGACGGTTATGGTCCTGCTGCCAATGTGTCAGGTGATGGGGCAATAGCAGTGATAATAGATAAATTGTTTGGCAAGAAGCAGGACGTGTCTGCTTTGGAAAATTGAATTTGATACATATCTTTGCGGTGACACAAAGACTCAAATGGATATGTCAAAGAGATTTAATATCGTTAGTGTTATAATTCTGTTGCTGAGCTATATAAGTAGTTCGGCAACAGAATATTTCTCTTATGAGTTCAGGGAAGTCACAGATTGTGTTACCGGCAAAAGTATTTTCGGAGCGCGCCGAGTGCTTCTGGATAGTAGGGGAATGCTATGGGTCGGCACAACCAACGGACTCTTTAGATATGATGGATATCATGTCAAATCTTATTCGACATCAGACATCGGTGTGAATTCCGGTTTCATCACTTCTCTTTGTGAAGACTCCAAAGGCAATGTCTGGGTCGGTACCAGCAGGGGATTATGCTACTATGAGTTTGTCAGCGATCGTTTTTTCTCTGTAGATACTAATGATGGCGAATCACCTGTCGGGTTTGTGTCGTCAGTCATGTGTGATCCGGAGGGAGTGATGTGGATCGATGATTGCAGAGACAGGATACTATCGTATGATAACGGTAAACTGAACATTTATTCCAATGATTTGTCTGGCGTGACAAAACGTCTTGGATGTGATTTGTCAGGTAGAATATATGCTGCCTGCGTTTTAAATGACCTCATGCTGTTCAATAAGTCAACTGGGCAGTTGGAATCACTTGACCTCGGTACTCATTCCGGATGTTTTAAAGGTGATGAACTTCTGTCTCCTGTCTCTCATCCGGCTTCATCTGATATCATCTTTGTCGCATCTGTCAATGACGGTCTATGTCTGGTTGATGTAGGGAATAGGTCAGTAAGAGTCATATATAAATGGATGCCTGGCCAAAGGCCTTATTATATGTCACGAACAATAGATAATACCTTGTTGGTGTCTACTAATCATGGTGTTGTCGTATATGATATATTGAATTCTACATCCAGACTCATTACAGCTGATTCTCGCAATGCTCTTTCTTTGCCGGAAAATGATATCAAATGTTCTATTGCGGACGATCATGGAAATATTTGGGCATGTACGGCGAATAATGGGCTTTTCTCTTCGCAGAAAGGAAGGTTGAATGCTGAATGTCATAATTGTACTGACGATGGTATATCTTTGACCGGAAGTATGGTCTCAGACTTTGCCCAAAGTGATGATGGCAATGTCTGGATTACGACGCAGACTCGTGGATTGTTGAAATATGATCCACGGAATCGCTCATTGGTGTCATTGTATTTTGATTTTTTACCTGATTATTTGAATTCAGTTTGTGCTTGGGGAGGGCAGCTGTATATCGGTACATCAGAAGGAATATGGGTGGTTAACCAACATAATGGGCGCAGAAGTTTCTGCAGGTCTAACCGAGTAGAATCACTGCTGGTTACTCCAGAAGGACGCATACTTGTCGGTGGTGTAGGTGGCTTGTTTGAATATGATTGTGAACATGAGGAGCTGATACCTTTGTTGTCTCTCGGAGATCAAGGTACGGTTGTCGATATGGTTAATGGACAAAATGACCGTGTATGGTGCTTGACGTACTCAGCCGGTGTTTATGTCTATGATCTTGAAGAAGAGGAAATCGTCGGTAAGTATTTTGACGATTTCGGGGCTATTGAAGATGATATAATAAGTACCTTATGTCTTGATCAGAATAATGAGGTATGGGTTACCGGACGGGAATCAAACTTATATATATTTGAAGATATTCAGAGCAGCACAAAGCCGTCTTCAATAAATTATACTCTTGATGTACCGATGGTCAAATTGTTGTCTGCCACAGTAAATGATGGAGTAGCATGGCTGTCAACTAACAGTGGTTTGTTTTCTTTGTTGCTCAAAGACGGAAGTTATTCTTATTATACAGAACGTGATGGTCTCCTCAATAACGCATTTACCAAGGCTTGCATGACTTGTTCTGACGGAAGGTTGGCTTTAGGTTCCCGTGATGGTTTTGTCATTTTAGATATAAATGAAAATTCTACAGCGACAGCATCTAATATAAAGATTACCGATTTTTTTATACATGGTGAGTCTTCTAACTATGTTACTGAACATGTTCTGGAGCAAAATGTTGATTTGACCTCCAGAATAGTGCTGGATCATAACAATAACAGCTTCAGGTTTTCATTCTCTGATTTTGGACAGAGCGGTGCCAGAGTGTATACCCAACTTGAGGGGTATGATCAGAAGCAAGTTGAACTTTCTACATCTTCATGGTCAAGAGAATTCTACGGATTGAATCCTGGTAAGTATATGCTTATAATATCTGGTCATAGACAGCTCGAAATAATTATAAACAGGCCTTTTTTAACCTCGTTATGGGGCATTGTAATGATGTCTGCAATCGTTATAGTGCTGATGGCGATTGTAGGTTATGTGGTTTACAGCAGGACCAATGCTCTGAGACTGGCTGAGATTGAGAAATTGGAAAAGGCCCGTCGCGATGAATTCCTCCGCAATCTTGAAACTGTTGTGGAAAGGCATATCGGTGATGAGGCGTTCAATGTTGATGTCATGGCAAGCGACCTCTTCTTAAGTCGCTCTACATTAACGAGAAGAATGAAAAATTACATCAACGAAAGTCCGAATGATTATATACGTAAGAAAAGAATGCTGATGGCTTCCAAGATGTTGGAAGACGGTGTTTTTTCGATTACTGAAATCTCATATAAGGTCGGATTTTCATATCCTTCCTATTTTACAAAATGCTTCAAAGAATACTTTGGAGTTACTCCTTCTGAGTTCATCAAACATTAAATTAAATCTCTTATCTGGCTTGAAAATGCCATTGACGCAAATTTGTTAGTCGTTGAATTGTTTTTTTAAGCACCCTTTGAATGCACCTTGTAATTTTGTTGGTTGAACTAATAA
Source organism: uncultured Bacteroidales bacterium (assembly GCA_947367315.1). Classification (GTDB taxonomy): domain Bacteria; phylum Bacteroidota; class Bacteroidia; order Bacteroidales; family UBA932; genus Cryptobacteroides. The sequence continues at coordinate 17,267 of CANBDX010000013.1, forward strand.
CCATTTAAAGATGCAACGGTCGCTGACAAAAATTCCGTTATTCCTGATCGTAGTTCTCCTGAACTCGTGTAGTGAATATTCTCTTAAACTTGCACCATCTGTCATTGATGTTGAGCCTTTTGTTTTAGTAGGACAAGATGAGGTTTGTCTTTCATCTGACGATGCTTTAACATGTTCTCCCGAAGCAGGACTTTCTGAATCTGTTTCAGATACTCTTTGGATTGAGTCCAATACTTCCTGGGCCCTTATGATTCCTGAAGAAGATCATGAATGGCTTTCATCATCAGTGAATGAATTTATCAATGTTTCGGGTCAGGTAAAATCATATCCGTTAGTCATAACATGTTCGAGAAATCTTGAAAATCTCAGACGTATGACTGACCTGACCATCTATACGTCAGGTTGTGATCCAATAGTAGTGCCGGTAGTGCAAGAAGCTTTCGAACCGGTCCTTAAACTTGAGTGTCTGTATGATGACAATCAATTGCATTATGCTGCTGATACATGTTATCTTCTGGTCCGTAGTAATGTTGACTGGACAATTGAGGTTGAGCCAGGTACATCCGTTGATGTAAACCTGACCGCAAGCAAGGGTACCGGGGTCAAAACAGTACAGGCTCATTTCCCTTATAATTTCGATGATGAAAGGGGTAGGGTAGCTACGGTCTCTGCCAATGGTGAAGGTGTGGACAAGTCTTCAGTTGAGTTGTATCAACGTCAAAGTGAGACATTCTTTCGCCTCGGTGAATGGAATGACGGCATGCAGAATCCTCTTCTTCCCAAAATTCATATTCCATTGGAGAGCAACTCCACATGGTCGGCTGAAATCGTTTCAACTACCTATGCGAATGCACGTCTTGAACCTTCTTCCGGTGAAGCTACCGTATCAGGCTTTGATTTCATAGCTGATCATGGCTTTGATCCTGAGGTGCTTGAGAAGAGTGCTGTAGTAAAGATTCATCGCGAGGGCAAGGAGGATATAACAGTAAGCTTTTCGCAGGAAGGATGTATTCATCTGAAATTCCTTTCATACAATCCTGAATATAATGCGAAATATACAGACCCTACAGCATCATACATGCCTTATCTTCCATATGAATGGATGTGGGTCAGCCACGATGTAGATACTTTCCCGATTTCAGCAGGTGCGCGTGAGTTTGCTGACCAAGAGATTGACCTTGTGACGCATGGAGGGTACATATTTACTGTATTTGGGAAGACCAATGGTGTATGGTATCGCGACCGTAAAGAGGGATTCCAGATCGGTAAATACCTGAATGATTATATCAAGTTTCCTGCTATTGAGGGAATGAGGTTATCGCGTATGCTGTTTGAATCATCTGCACTCGCTCCTACAACATATACAGTCAGGACAGAAGACGGGACGACAATCATTAAAGGCGGAGAAAAGACCTCGACAGCAGAATATACCATGATTTATGATGAGTATAATGATGTAAAGGAGCATATGTTCCCAGATTCACAAGAGAATACACGCTATAGGATGAATCTTGAGAGTGTTGGTGCATGCATCAGTATCAAAGAGTTGTGTCTGTTTTATGAAAAAGTAAATAAATAGTTCCGGATATGATAAGATTTAGAAGTTTATTGCCGGTATTTTTACTCATTGCCAGCCCGACATTTGCGCAGAATGTAAATCTGGACAGTCTTGACATTGCGGCAACATCTGCGCATTCGGTAACAGATCTGATGACAGGTCGCTTTTCGGGAGTCCATCTTTCTTCAATAGATGGAAATCCCAACAACAAAGTCATGACCAATATTCGTGGCATCAACGGCGTAAGAGGTGGCACCCAACCGCTATGGATTGTTGATGGCGTGATGCTTTCAGAAAACGTAGGTCAGAACATGTGTGCATTCTGGCAGAAAGGTGGTGTCACTACCAAGGGAGATGCCTTACCAGATTATTCTCAGTTGAGTTATTCGACTCCTTTGAATGATCTGATATTTCTCAATCCCGCCGATATCGAATCAATAGAAGTCATTAAAGATATTAGTGCTCTTGCAAAATATGGATCATCAGGTGCAAACGGAGTGATAATAGTCAATACCGGAAAGGATGTCCAGGAAGAAATGGCTGTTTCATTTAAAGCTAATGTCGCCGGAGAATTTGCGCCTACAGATAATCCTGCTGCACGCGCTGGGGTCAGTCATAATTATACTTTATCTCTTGGAGGGACTTTGAGGAATACAAATTATAACATTTCGGCCTACTATAAGGATATGAATTATCCTATCAAGAATACTGGTTCGGAATTCGGTGGATTGAGTCTGGGATTTCGTTCTGAGGCCAGCTCAATAATTCAGTTCGGACTTAATACGATACTGACAATAGGAGAGCTGGAAAATGCAGCAGGAGCAGCATACTTCGGAAACGCAAGTAATATGCTGCTGGCTAGAAGTCAGGATGTTTTTTCTGGTGAGTCTCTCTCTGGTTGGCAAAACGATTATGACGATGATTTTTCTACAGGAAGAGCCCTGCTTTCGGCTTACTTCAATATCAAGTTCCTTAATTCATTGAAACTTAATATGTCATTTGGTGCCGACCTTTCCAACGACAGGAGATCATTCTGGTATGGAGATGGTACGGCATTCGGTAAGTCAAGCAAAGGGGCTGCATCAATAATCACATCAACTCTTTTGAATTATAACGCCAATGTAAATCTGACGTTCAATCAGTATTTTGCACTAAGACATCATGTCACAGCAATTCTTTCTGCTGATGTCATGGGCAATAATAACAGATACGGAGTAATGAATGGTACTACATTCGAATTACCATATCTCCGTGCCAAAGGTCTAGCCTCGATGGGCAGTAGAGCTGTACCATATAGATTTGCAAGAGCATATTCTTTGATCGGAGCCAATGCATCAATATCTTATGACTATGACAATATAGTCGGAGTCAATGCGTTATTAAGATCTGACTTCAAGTTTAAATACCATCAGAGTAATCCTGTTCTTTATCCATCTGCAGACATGTATCTTGATTTGAGGAAATTATTATTCAACTCTTCCAAGATTTTGTCAGGATTGAAATTGGTCGGGGGTTATGGCTTGGCCGGCAGGGATACTTTCTTGCCATATGAGATGCTCAATGGCTACCTTAATGCCATTCCTGCAGTGGAAACAGGTTCCGAAATGTATTATGATGGCTTTGGAGAAGCTATGAGTTCAGAGTGGAACGTCGGATTCAATCTGGGTTTATTCTCTGACCGTATCAACATTTCAGCAAAGTACTATGACAAGTCTACTGCTGATAAATTCTCTGTATGGAGTTTTTGTAAGAAGACCGGAGATTATTGGGTGGAGTCGCAGCATGGTAAAGAGATCTATTCTTCACTTGCAAATCTTGATAATAGAGGTGTCGAGATCGAGCTGAGTGCCATACCTGTAATTGCCCGTGATTTCAAATGGAATATTTGGGGAAATGTCTCTTATAATATGAATCTGGTCTCTGACATTTCTTATGACGACATGGCAGGTGCATTCGTAGGAAAGAATACCTCCTTCAATATCTCTGCGCCTGGATATCAGGTCGGTGCACTTTTCGGGTATACAAGTCTTGAAGACGGTACAATCATTGATTTGACGGGTGATGGCAACCTGACTGATGCCGATAAGGTTGTCCTTGGCAATACTACACCGACCGTTCACGGTGCATTCGGAACGGACATCACATGGAAACGGTTTACATTTGACCTTATGATGGATGGAGCTGCCGGCCATACGATTGCTGATCTTAATTCCATGATTAAGGATGGCACTGACTTGCTATCTGATAAATATGTAGAAAACGCCTCGTGGTTCAGGCTTTCCCGCATATCTCTTAATTATAATGTACCTCTCGCTGGTTGCAAATTCATCAGAGGACTTAATATCAGCCTGAGTGGAACGAATCTGTTCACTATTTCAAAATATGCCGGATGGAATCCATTTGCTAATTCTTTTGGCAACAATATTTCATCGACAGGTCTTGACTACGGTTCTTTCCCGATGATCAGGTCTGTTGTACTTGGGGTCTCTGCAAATTTCTAACATAGTATGACCATGAAAAAGTTTATTATAATTACATGCTTTCTCATTCCTCTTTTGAGTTATGCTCAAAATAAAGTAACCCTGCGAGGTCTTGTAACAGATACATCCGGTGAGTCTGTCATCGGAGCTGCGGTCATGGTGGGACAGAACAATCCTGTTGGTGCTATAACTGACCTGGACGGTAGATATACTATCTCAATCCCTGATGTAAAGGGCGCTCCGATTGCAGTATCCTGCATGGGTTATGCTACTGTCAACGCTGTCTGGAACGGAGAAGCGACGATGGATTTTACAATGAGTCCGGAGACTGAACTGCTTGAGGAGACCGTAGTGGTTGGATATGGTGCCATGAAACGCAGCGATTTGACAGGTTCCGTAACATCTGTCCGCATTGATGAAACGGATGCCGGTCAAAGTGCTTCGATCGATCAGTTGATTTCAGGTCAGGCTGCAGGTGTAAACGTAGTGAGCAACAGTGCTGCTCCTGACGGTGGCGTTTCCATACAGATTCGTGGAGCAAGTTCATTCGGAAGCACTGAGCCTCTGTATGTTGTTGATGGAATCATATTGAATACCAGTTCGTCAATGTCTCTTATGAATCATTCTACTGACGGAAGCGGAGGTGACGAGGCGACTAATGGCTTGATGGGTATCAATCCACAGGATATAGCTTCGATAGAGATTCTCAAGGATGCATCCGCAACTGCAATTTATGGTTCACAAGGAGCGAATGGAGTAGTACTCATTACTACAAAGAAAGCAAATACCGATCAGCCACGTATCAGGTTTAATGTAGGAATAGATGTAGGTACTCCATATAAGAAGCAGGATATAATGTCCTATGGCGAGTACGTTGACTATCTTCTACTGATGGAGGCGCAGACTCTCAATAAGACATTGGCAACATCTGCTAATACTAAATTGACCAATACGACCAGCGGTAAGGTTATACCGATCGACTGGCAGGACTATGTCATGAGAAATACCTTGAGTCAACGCTACTATCTATCTGTCTCTGGAAAGCCTAAGAAGACAAATTATCTTTTCTCCTTGGGTTACAACAATGCTAAGGGTATCATTCAGAATACTGGATTCCAGAATTTTACAGCACGTCTTAACTTTGACAGACAGTTGGGAAAGAGAGTTGATGTAGGAGTCAAGATGTCAGCTTCTTATCTTGATTCCGAGCTGACTCAGGGTGCTTCGACAGGAGGCAATTTAGGTGAAGCAAACTCATTGATGAGAAGTATGGTGTCTACATCTCCATATACTTATAAGTTTGAATATGATGATGATGGTGACATCATCGATATCGATGGTGATGATACCAATCTTGCCGGCCCGGACAGATGGCTACAGGGTTTTGTCAACGACAAGAAGGAGTTCCGTCTGACTCCTAGCGCTTACCTGAAGGTGAAGATTCTGAAGTCTCTGACATTCGATACTACCTTCGGTGCTGACTATAGGGTGACTGAACAGTCGAAGTTCCGTTCCAACAAACTCTCATATGAAGCTTCAGGAGCTACTGCAGCAGTCGGACAGACTGACCGTCTTGCTTGGAACTGGGACTCAATGCTCAATTTCAACAGAAAATTTCAGGCAAAGCATAATCTGTCTGCAACATTGGGTATGTCATTATCGATGGATAATTTCAAGGAGCAGGTAACTGAAGGAATCAATATCGACCAATGGAAAGCTAAAGACCAGGCACTAAATTCCGCTCCTTACTCATGGTTTACCTATGGAGAGAGCTACTCAAGCATGATGTCATTCTTTGCAAGAGCCATATATAATTATCGCGAGCGTTATGTCCTGACTGCAACATGGAGGTTGGATGGCTCAAGCCGTTTCGCCAAGCAGAACAAATGGGCTAATTTCCCTTCATTCGCAGCAGCATGGCGAATCAATCAGGAACCATGGTTCAATGTACCGGTGATTTCAATGGCGAAACTGCGTGTTGGTTGGGGTCAGGTAGGTAAGCAGGCAGCGAATCCATACTACACCATAACCAATTACACAACCGGATATTATCCGAATCACGAGAGTGAATCTCAGAAGGTAACCACAGTGCTTACCTCTAATTTCCCTAATCTGGATTTGAAATGGGAAACGACTGAGCAGACAAATGTCGGTCTGGATTTTGGCCTTTGGCAGGGTAGAGTGTCATTCACTGTCGATGCATATTATAAACTGACCAAGGATCTGCTTCAGCAGAAGACAATCGCCGGTTCATCAGGTCTGAGCAATCCGTATGTGAATATGGGCTCGATTGAGAACAAGGGTATCGAGATTTCAGCAGATTTCGTACCATTGAAGATCGGTGATTTTGAGTGGACGCTTTCTGGAAACATTTCATTCAATAGAAACAAGATACTGTCAATCAACCCTGATGGAACAAGCAGTGGAGAGATTTACCTGTCAAAGGATAACAGACAACTTGTAGAATACTTCGATGGTGATATCATCGGAGTCGGAGATGTGCTCAAATCTACATTGAACATATTTGTTCAGGGACTTCCAGTATCTCAGTTCTATGGACTTCTGACTGATGGATTGGTTCAGGAAGGAGAAACAGGAGTACCTTACGGAGATGGTTCTGTGTACCGTGGGCCAGGATCAGTCAATTATGTTGACTTAAATGGTGATAACCAGATAAACGACCAGGACCGTACTATAATCGGTGACCCGAATCCGGACTTTACATACGGATTCAAGACAGCATTCCGATTCAAGAATCTGAATGTGTCAGCTTCCTTTATCGGTTCGCATGGTAATGATATCTACAACATCAACAGGATGATGGATACAAATACTTCGAATGTGAACAAGAACGTTTTGAGAAGCGTGGCTACGATGGCCTGGACTCCTGAAAATACCAACACCTGGTATCCTGCACTAGGAGCAATGAGTGGATCCGATGTGAAGCTGCCTAGTAGCAGGTACGTAGAAGACGGATCCTATTTGAGAATTTCTAATATCAGCGTTTCATACTTTATTCCTTTCAAAAAGAAGAATCACTTCTATCTCAGGAATATGTCTGTCGGTGCTTCTGTCGGCAATCCATGGTTTTGGACAAAATATTCCGGCTGGGATCCTAATGTGAACAGTTATGGAAGCATAAAGAAGAAAGGTGCTGACATGGGATCATATCCTGGTGCCCGTACCTTCAAGTTTGACCTGAAGTTTACATTCTAAAACACAATCTGATGAAAAGGATTATAACATATTTAACAATTTCATTCAGCCTGCTGTCATGCAGTTTTCTGGATGAAAATCTGGCATCCAAGTACTCTTCTGAGGATATTTATGGTAGTGAGCCAGCACTGGAGACAGCCATGTACGGTTGTTATTCAAAACTCCGTACAAACACTGGACTTACTTCCTCTTCACTTTTCGAGTTTCTCTATCCGGCTTCAGGTGTTGTCCATTATGGCGGACCGGCATCACGATTGTCTGACGGACAGCAACGTTGGACTATGCTACTGTCTTTTGCGCAATATTCTACGAGTCCGCAGGGCTATAACACTTTCAAAAATTTCTATTCGGCAATCTATCTCTGCAATAAGATGATAAGCGAATTGAAGACCAGCCCTGTTGATCAGACATATAAGAATCAGATCGAAGGAGAAGCAAGATTCTTGCGTGCTGTCTCATATTTCTATCTTGTTAGACAATATGGTGACATTCCTATGTACCTTGAACCAGCTACATCTCTTGCCGGCGCAAATGGAACGAGAGAGAAATTCTGGAATGTATATGGACAGATCATCAAGGATTTTGATTTTGCTGAAGAACATGTGAGAACTTATGACCAGCAGACTGCAATAAACTCACTGAGCTCAGGCAGGATCTTCAACCATGCTGCCACAGCAATGAAGTCATTGGTTTATCTTACAATAGGTACATTGCTTGAACATTCAGGAGAGAATGACAATTTCTGGGTTTGTTCAAATGATGAGGTCTTTGCAGGATTTGCTGCAATGGGAATTGAGTCTGCCGATGATGCATTCACCAAGGCCTTGGCATCCGCAAGAGAAGTGTTGCCTGAAACCACCACAACAGGATCGCCTTATCGTCTGGCCGAAAAATACTCAGATCTTTTCCGCTGGGCTGATCTCAGTGACTTCCAGTCCATGGAACGTATATATGCTATACCGAATACAAGTGAAGTTGAAGGCTCAACGTTGGCTGTATATACGCTTCCGCCATATTTCAACAATACTGATAAGAATCAGAACTATGGTCGTGTTCGTCCTACAAGGTGGCTGTTCCAGAAATGGTGCGAGACCTATGGTGGTACAAAGGGCAGCGATAATGCTTCAAATATATACGTTACATGTAATGACCCAAGACTGGATGCTTCATTCATACATACATCATATATAGGAGAGAAGAATTCTACGTATGAGTGTTACCCGAACTCTAAATCTATTCTGATTACCAGCGACGAGTACAAGCAGTGCATGCCTTACTACAAGAAGTACTATGATCCTAAGTACGATGCTTCTGTGGGATATGGCGACCTGTATGTCATGAGACTTGCTGAGGTATATCTGATTGCAGCTGAAGCTTCAGCAAATCTTGGCAAAAAGGAGGATGCGTGCGAGTATGTAAACTATATACTTGCCAGGGCCCGTCGTTCAACAGAGGACGGAAGCATTTCCTCTGAGCCGGCAGACTGGGTTGCAAGTGATTTCGCAACTGAACAGGCTCTCATAAATGCGATATTCTGGGAAAGATGTTTCGAGTTGGGTGGTGAAGGACACGAATACTACGACACTCATCGCATGGGAGCAAAGTGGTTGTCAGAAAATATTGCTGTTCCTCACAATGCTTTCCTTTATGAGCCGGAGCAGGAAGACTTTAAGTCAGGTACAAAGACATATAATGGTTACAGAACTGTGCATTTTGGTACTCCGAAATACGGCGAGAAACAGATTTATCCGGAAAGTGTATCAGATGTCAGAAAAGGTCTCATATGTGCTTTCCCTCGCAATGAGCTCACCTATAATACAGAATTAAGTCTTGAAGACCAGAACCCATCTGAAATTTTCTGGCAATAATATATAGTATAGATTATGAATAGATTCAGACACATTATCCTACTGACTGCAATTGCCATAGGTACACTTCAGTCATGTGACAAGTATGATGATAACATCAATAAGAATGATGGTACCCTGACTTTGTCAGAACAGACAGTCGTCTTTGAATGTGGTGCAGATCAGAGCACAACAGTGACAGTTCAGTCCGATAAGGAATGGACCATTAACGGAATTACAGATGGTGTCAGGAGATGGCTTGAAGTGGAATATAGCGGTGAAACGGGAGAGTCTGTAGTTAATGTGAAATGCATTGAGGCCAATCCTTTCGAAGAGAAGCGAGTCGCCATGCTCGATTTCGTAATCGACGGTAAGGTCAAGGAAACATTGATGATATCTCAATACTCAGATCCGGACAGGACAGTAAATCTGTCTGTAGATCGTCTGGATTTTTCATCAGCATCTGGTGAAGAGAAGACTTTTACCGTGGTAACCAACAAGGACTGGACTATTGAAGACTACACAGAAGAAATATCAGCTTGGGCAGAAATTACTCCTACATCAGGTGTAGGTCAGACCGAGGTCAAGGTAAAGATGCTCCAACCGGGAACTGAACTTGAGAACAGGTTTGCTCAGGTGGGATTCCGCATAGACAGAGTCCATTGTGCAACGCTTATCCTGACTCAGAAGTCTTCACTCGACATTAGCCTCAGTCACGATAAGATTGTGTTTTCAAATAAAGGAAATCAGAGCCAAAGTGTCACTGTGACCCCTTCAACATCTGCAATACCATGGTATGTGGACGGATACACTGATGAAGTAAAGGACTGGCTGCAGATTTCTGCAGAAAAAGGTACTGGAGTTCAGGAACTTAGTCTGACAACGCTGAAAGATAATGAATCTAAGGATCCTCATTCAGCCAGTTTGCGCTTCCATCTGAATGAAAACATCTTCTTTGAGATCAGTGTAATTCAGGAAGCATACGAGTCTTCTGTTCAGTTGTGGGCCGACGGACCTAAGTGGGCGAAATGCAATCTTGGTGCGAAAGAGCCTTGGATGTATGGAGACTATTACGCATGGGGAGCTGCAGAGCCTCTCTACAAATCTATGGAATGGACAGGGCCAGCAGACGGCGGATATACTCCATCTCCAACATGGGGAAAGAAGCGTGAAGATTATGAACCGGAGGAAGGTGCCAAGTATTTCTCTGGAGCTCAGTTCGATAAATATAATTTGAGAAACTCACCGTACTCGACACATCAGTCCACTGTCAACTACAGCAAATACAACAAGACAGATAAGTTGACTTCGCTGTCCGGCAACGACGACGCAGCCTCTGCAGTTCTTGGTGAAGACTGGAGAATACCGTCAAAGGCTGAATGGCAGGCTCTCCAGGATAACTGTACCTGGACATGGCAGGAAGCCGGAAATTCAGAGTATAATGGAGTAACAGGATACAAGGTTGAAGGAAAAGGTGATTATGCCGGAAAGTCAATATTCATACCTACTGCAGGTTATTACCTTAATGCTGAATTAAAGTCTGCAAAAAACAATGGATACTATTGGACTAGCGATCTTCATACTGACGTAGCCAAGGCTTGGCGTCCTACATTCTCATCATCTGCAGTAACAATTGCCGGAAGCACCAACCGTTGTTATGGATTACCGGTCAGACCTATACAGAATAATTAACATTAAATCAATATTTACTTATGTCAATCAACTATTTAACACCCGAAACTCATGTACTTGAGTTCTCAAGCGAAGGAGTATTGTGTGGCAGTACTCAGAACGCCGCTTTTACAAATGAGGGCTTCACCACGGAAGAAACGACATTTGAATGGTAACCTTTAAACAGTAATGATTATGAAAGCAAAGTATTTTTCTTATTCTATTGCAATCCTGCTCACTGCTGTTGCAGGTTGTACAAAAGAATCATCTGATCTTCAGATTGAAGGTAAGCAGAAAATCCTTATTTCAGCTGATTGCTCAACAAAGACTTATGGTGTAGAGACAATTAAATTTCATAGCAAAGACAAACTTACAGTCTTTGACACCAATGGTGCGAACAACGAGTTTGCTCTTCCTGCTGATGCTCCGACACCAGGCAATGCGCCAGCATCATTTGAAGGCGAGATTACATCTGGCAGCCAGCCACAATATGTAGTATATCCATATGATGCAAACGCATCTATTGCAGGCGATGTCATGACCGTGACTGTACCAAATCACTACGCGCCTGGTAATGCAAATTCAGTACTCCGTGGAATGAATATCTCTGTAGGAGAGATCCAGAACAATGAGGGTGTTTATACTGCAACTCTCAAGAATCTGTGCGGTATCGTCGGTATTGAAGTTGGCTCTTACGCTATCGGACTTAAGAATGTCAAGCTTTCTGCTAATGAGCCTCTCACAGGAACAGTGTCATTCAAGTCTGAGAATGGTGTGCCTGAAGTTGTAGGTGTAGCAGACGGACACACATCAGTTGATTTCGATGTAATGCGTGATAGCAAAACAAATCTTGTTACAGCAGGTAAGTTCTACTTCTCAGTAATCCCTGGAACATACACTGGTCTGAAGCTGACATTGACTTTGGCAAGTGGTGAGACAAAGGAGATTACAACTGACAAGTCTCTGACTGTCACAAGAGGAAGCAGAACACTTCTTCCGGTAACTTTGGCGGACATTCAAAGTGCTCCAATAAAGCGCAAGCAGGTAGTTGTAGAACTGGCCTTCTATACTAAAGGAGCTTCTGTATTGTACTATGATAACGAAGGTGTTAACACCACACTTCCTTCTGCTAGCGGATCAGAATTCACTTCATCTATGACATTCTATACGGATAATACAATAGATGGCGTTACATACTCGTTCCCATTCCATATCATCAGTCAGAATAATGCCAAATATCGTTATCAGGCTGGTTCGTATAAGGGACTGGATATGGCTCCAGGTACTGATTTCTGTATTGTACTTCCAGCACTACCAGGATATTATCTGAGGGGATTCAAATGTGCTGCCTCTAATGCTGCATATAAATATAAGGTTTCAAATATATATGGAAGAGAAAATATGAATGAAACAAACAGCGTTGAACTGACTGTCGGAGTAAACGCTGTCGGAGATATAAAATATGTGACTTCAACTTTAGGAAAAACACCTGAGATATTGAATTACATATATCCTATGACCAGTACATCAAAACTTCAGATTCTCCAGGTATATTATGAACCTGTAGCGGAATAGTATTCTAATGAAATACTTTAATTATATTTTTCTCCTGCTGCTCGCAGCAGGCCAGCTCTCAGCCCAGACCCTGCCTTCTTACTACGATGACTACATCGCAGCCAAGAAGGCGGAGGTGTCGGCTGTCAGTTCCGAGCAGTCAGACGGATTCATATTCCTGTCAGACACTCACATCAAGCCGGGAGGATCGATAGTCAACTATACTCCCGAATTGATCAATGCCATTATGGAAGGTCTCGCTGCCCCGAAGGTCATTTGGGGCGGCGATGCTGTTCCGGCATATACGGATCAGGTGGAGAAAAGCTGGAATCTGCACAAGCAGATGTTTAACGCTATCACTCCTGGAACCGATATCCTCCTGACCCATGGCAATCATGATCTGACTGCCCGTATCAGCAAGGATGTCAAGGAAGGATACTCTCTCTCCAAAGCTGCTACAGCCAAAAGATTCAAGGCAGTGACATCTGAAAAGGCCGTATATAACCCGGCAGATAAGAATACCTTGTATTTCTATTTTGATCAGCCGGACTCGAAAGTGAGGTATGTTATACTCGATGTCTTTGATGAATTACAGGGAACAGATGTATATTGGGGCGTCAAGGAGGGTTTTTCAGATAAGCAATATGAGTGGGTATTCAGGGAGGCCGTTATGAATGCCCCTAAGGATTACGGACTTTTCTTTGTAATGCATTGGACCACGACATTCGACAAGGCTGAGCGTTATAAAAAACTGAATGAGACCCTCCATGCCTTTGCCTTGCATCAGGATTACGGAGAGTTTGAGTTCTCCAAGCGTGAGGATCTGAAACTTCTCATGGCTCTTGGTGGTCATCGTCATCATGATATGCAGGTGGCATCAAACGGTTTATGGTCTGTGATTACTGTGTGCGATGCATGTTATACAGATGACAAGCGTAGTCCTTTCTCAGAATTCTATAAGGAACAACGCCAGAAGGAAACAACTGAGCAGCATGGTTTTGACTATGTGTCTATCAATAAGGACTTCGGCAAGGTCAGTATGATTCGTTTCGGCATTGGCCGTAACAGAGTCTTCAATATAAATCCTGTTAGTGTGACACTGGGATCTGAAATAAGTCTGACCTCAGAAGATTCGGTTCAGTGGATATGCTACGACAGTGATGCAATAAAATATGTAAACCGTAAAAGATGGTCTCTTCCCTCATCTGTTGTTGGTGTAACTCCGGACGGCCGCGTGTTCGGTCTCAAGGAGGGAGAGGCAGTGGTGGCTGCAATAGATTCAAAAGGCAATCAGGAGTACTTCTACGTAAAAGTGACTAAATGAGATTTCTGACAGTTATATCCGCATTTTTGATCAGCTGCATGACAAGTGTAGCTGCGACCTATTATGTCTCATCTTCAACCGGCTCCGATTATAACTCCGGCACCAGTGAATCATCTCCCCGCAAGACTCTTTCAGGTTTGTCTTCAAGGATGAAAAACGGCAATACAATATTGCTCAAGAGAGGAGATGTGTTTTTTGAGAGTCTGACAGGTTTCACGGACTGTACTATATCTGATTATGGTTCTGGCGCAAAACCGGTAATCTGCGGATTCATCATACAGAAGGATAACTCTTCATGGACACAAAGTTCATCAGGAGTATGGACTCTGGACCTGAATAACGCATCTGCGTTCTTCGGGCATGCATGCAACGCTAAAGTAAATACATACGGAAATATCGGATGTCTTTATGACCCGGAAACCGACACAATCGTCGGCAACCTCGTAAAAAGTTCCTCAGACCTTAAAAATGAGGGAGACTTTCACACAAGCTCCACATGGCTTAAAGCAGATGTTTCATCATCCACATTCAGCAAATTGTACCTCAAGTCTGCTTCCCGTCCAAAAGCGTATTGTCTTGCCAGTGGAGAAATTGCAGTGAGTGAAATGCGTAACTGTTCAATCTCGAATATCGCAGTTGTGGGTTTCGGATGCCATGGTATGAATTATCTGTATGATTGTACAGTTACTGACTGTGATCTTGACATAATCGGAGGCTCGATAATGGTAGGACAGAATTCATCATGGGCTCGATATGGAAATGGTATAGAACTCTGGATCAGTGCATCACCTTGTAATGGAAATAAGATCACCGGTTGTCAGATTACTAGGGTTTACGATGTTGCAGTGTCAATCCAAGGTAATGCGGTTGGTGGAGCCAATCCTTCAGGTAACCATATCACATCAAATAGAATTGCATGGTGTCGTCAGGGGTTCGAGCAGTGGACAACAACGGACGGAGCCCCTGTTGTTTTCGAGGACTGCTGCTTTTCGAAAAATGTGCTGTATTGCTGTGGAGACAACAAGTTTACCGGAACAGAGTCCAGGACAACTGATGTCACATTCCTATGTTATAAGTACCCGGCAGCAGTTATGCCCATAGAAGACAATCTTGTTTACGCGCATAATTACAGGTACTCTCAATATAATGAAGGCGGGTTTGCTGATAATGAGGTGTATGTTGTAGCAGGGAAGTGCCTGTATTATTACTACAGACCTGATGTGCCTTCATTTACTCTAATTGCAGATACTCCCGCTCAGACGTCATTATATAGGAAATACTCGGGAGACAACAGCAGGATTGTGATAGTTCAGCCAAATTCTGCAGAAGATCAGAGCGCTGCATCTCGCGTTTACGGTATGCTGAATTATTCCAGCATAGCTCCATCATGGAATACTTTAAATCAATATAGGTAATCGAATATGAGAAGAATCTCTCTTGTTTTACTTTCATTATGCAGCTCTATGCTGCTGATGGCTCAGACTCAGACATATTATATATCATCTACTCTTGGTAAGGAAGGCAACCCTGGCACTGAGGAAGCCCCGTTATCTACCATATCGTCGCTCTCCAAGGAGCAGAAGACAGGGGCTGCCATTTATCTTCGCTCAGGTGATATTTTCTTTGAAAGCATATCTGACTGCACTGATTGCTTGATTTCTTCATATGGAGAAGGGAAAAAACCTGTTATATGCGGATTCAGGGTAATGACTGGTGAGGAAGGATGGCAGAAAGATGAACAGGGAATATGGAAACTTGACATGTCTGATCCGTCACAGTTTTATGGATACAAAGCGGGATATGGCAAACAGTTCTATGGGAATATCGGGTGTCTATATATACCAGAGGAAAACAGGATACTAGGACAGTCAGTTGCAACAAAGAAGGAATTGAAGAACCAGTATGATTTTTTCGTTACTGATAAGGTAAAAAGGAGCGAACTTACTCAGGAAGATTTCAAATATCTATATATCAAAAGTGATGAAAAGCCAGGCGCCTATTGTCTGTCCAGTGGTACGAACGGCATTTCAAATATGAACGGTTGTACCATTGAAAATATAGCTGTAGTGGGTTTTGGCGGCCATGGCATGCAGTTTTTGTGGAACTGTATAGTCCGTAATTGTGATATTGATATAATGGGAGGCTCGATTCTCTTGGGAACGAGGAGTCATTGGGCAAGATATGGCAATGGTATTGAGCTCTGGATCGGCAAGAAGCCGTGTAACGGGAATCTCATCGAGAATTGCCAGATAAGCCGTTGCTATGATGTCGGAGCTACAATCCAAGGGCCATCATCTCAGGAAGTACATTCGGCAGATAATCACTTCCGCAACAATAGGATAGCATATTGTCGTCAGGGTTTTGAACATTGGGCTGAAACCACTGACGGGCCTGCAATATTTGAAAATTGTGACTTCAAGAATAACATACTCTACTGCTGCGGAGACAATAAATTTGAGGGAACTCCTCAGCGAGACAATGATGTTGCCCTGCTTGCATATAAAGCCCCGGCAAAGGAGTTTATCATAACTGAAAATCTTATTTACGGAAGGGCCTACAGGTTCAATCAGGGGTGTACACCTGGATTGACAGACAATGAAGTCTATATTCATCAGGGCGGAGGATTACTATACGTCACAGGTAAGACATTCAAGACAATCATCCCTGCTACAGACTCATTACATCTGAACTTTTATAGAGCTTATTGCAGTGACAACAGCAAGATAACTTTTGTTGTGCCAGACTCGGCAGATGATATGGCTATCCGTTCTAGGATTATGAGGGCATTGAAGTTTAAGTATCCAGCACCGGGCAGAAATGAAATTGATAAATATAAATAGACTTTTTTTACTCCTGACGCTCTCAGTGTCCTGTGTAGATGAAATACATGAGACTGTTGGCATTGAAAGAGAAATTTCCATTAGGGTAACATCCCAGGACACAAAGACTTCCGGTATAACAGATATAGTCTTTGATGAGGGGGACTGCCTCTCGTTGTTCGACGGTCGAGGAAATAACTGTTTCTTTGAACAGGATGACACACAAACAGGAGCGTTTTTCGGCAAAGTTCATAGTGAAGGTGCCCCTACATATGCACTATATCCTTATTGCGAGTCGGCATATTTGACATCGGGCAAAATTGCTACAGTCTTTCCTAGCCATTTTGAAGCGATAAAGTCCAACTCTGTGATATGTGGAATGAACCTCTCAGTGGGGGAAGTCATATATTCAAATGATAAATATTCTGCTACATTGAAAAATGTCTGCGGCATCGTGGGGGTAAATATTCCTGAGGAGGTAATAGGTATAAGTAATATCAGACTGATTTCAAAAGAAGGAAAGGCTTTGTCAGGTCGGGTTCAGCTTGATTATAATGGAGGAGAACCAGTCGTGTGCAGTGTTGAGTCTGGTGAGCCGAGTGTTGATTTCGATATAGCTTCTGACGCCCAAAATAAAGCAGAGGCTGGTAAATACTATTTCTCCATCCTACCAGGTACCTATAAAGGTATAAGACTTGAAGTGACACTTTTGAGCGGCGCGGTATATTCCTTCGAGTCTGAAAACACCTTGATTGTAGAGAGAAACAAGCGAATATTCTTGAAAGACATTAAATTGAGTGACGTCCAGCTCGCCCCAACGTCTTCAATGAACCTTGAACTCACATTCCCAGCGAGCGATGACGGAACATATTGCCCTACGTTATATAAGACAGAAGGACAGACAACATCTTATCTTCCGCCTTACGGAGCTGGAAATTACGATGGCGACACGTATTACTTTTCTCAGGACGGTTTTGAATACCCTATATTTATAAGTTCTCATAATGCTGCAGGGACTCTGCATCATTGTTGGTGGAAATCCAAGTCCGGCCTTATGTTCAGTGGTGGGGCGAAGGATGCCTATATCATGGTTCCTCCAGTACCAGGGAAGAAATTGTCGGCTGTTTGCTTGGCAACTAATGGCAGTGTACGCCGTACTATAAGGATTGCTGATTATCCTGATGGTAATGCTGACGTGTTACAGTCTGGTAGATACATTGAAGGAAAATCAGGTGCAAACGATCAGCTTGGAAGCTCAATAGATGTCTCCGCTTTGTCTCGCATAGGTGGAAAACCTCTTTATATATATTTTGCTCATGATGCGATAACGATATCACGGATTGTCCTGAAATATGAAGAGTGCAGCGACCTTCCTGAAATACCGGAGTATTATACAGACTATATCGCAGAGAAAGCATCTGTTGTAGCCGGATTGCAAAGGAAACTTTCAGACGGCTTTATTTTCTGGACAGACACTCATGTGAGTGCCAACAGTATGAATTCTCCTGCGTTAATTAATAGAATCGCATCAGTCTCCTCCAATCCTAAAGTGTTCTGGGGTGGTGATGCGATACCAGCATACACAACAGATGCCCCCGGACAATGGTTGATCCAGAAAGGTCTACATGAAAGTATTGATCCTCAGACTAAGATTTTCAATGTCCATGGCAACCATGACATAACTGCTAAAAACAGCAAGGATTCCTCGCAAGGTTTTACCATGTCTAAAGATGGTGTAAAGGATTGCTTTATAGGTGCAATGTCTACAGATATAGTTCGAAACAGTCTTGATGAAAACGGCTTATACTACTACTATGATCAGACATCTGCAAAGGTCAGATATATAGTCATGGATCTGTATGAGAATTATTCAGGAGAAAACATTCCGTGGGGCGTGACTTCCGGAGTGTCAACCACGCAGATGGACTGGATTTTCAAAGAGGCAGTCTTGAATGCTCCTGAGGGTTATAGACTCTTATTCCTGATGCACAATTCTGTGGGCTTTTACCGTAATGATCCAATGTTTAAAAATCTTTATGATGCTCTCTTGGCACTATCGTCACATAGTAGCAGTCAGTCTTATGATTTTTCAACACGTGAAGATCTGTCTCTTCTGATGGTATTGGGTGGACATGCTCATCATGATATGCAGATTGGCTTAGGAGGTGTATTCTATGTACA
This sequence comes from uncultured Bacteroidales bacterium, assembly GCA_947367315.1. Taxonomy (GTDB): domain Bacteria; phylum Bacteroidota; class Bacteroidia; order Bacteroidales; family UBA932; genus Cryptobacteroides. The sequence continues at coordinate 35,917 of CANBDX010000013.1, forward strand.
GACAGCCTCTGATGCATGTTATGAGGACTTCAAGAGAAGCCCGTTTGCAGATACTTCAATACAGAGGTTGAGCAGTTCAATATATGAGCAGGCATTCGACTTTGTCGGTATATCTGATGACTATGAGACAATAACAATGTTAAGGATAGGTGTGGGAGGCAATCGTCGTTATCACCTGAAACCTATCCAGATGGTTCCAGGCGATAAATTGAAACTTGAGTCAGACAATGCTGTAAAATGGTTCTGTTATGATTCAGAAAGCCGCTATGAATCAAGTACATGGACATTGTATTCGGATGTGGCGACAATAAGCGCAGATGGAACAGTTACAGCAGCAGCCCCTGGAGATGCTGTAGTTGCGGCAATGGATGACGATCATAATCTTGAACTTTTTTACATATCCGTTACAGAAGAGACATTTGTTAATCTTTCAGATAAAGGTACAGCCAACTGCTATATTGTCACAGAGTCAGGAAGATACAGGTTTGATGCTTCAATCAAGGGATGCGGCAGTGAGTCCGTCGGAGCGGTGGCAAGTGCCCATGTGCTATGGGAAACATTCGGTAGCTCTGTAAGTATTACTTCTGGCGAACTGATAAATAATGTATCGTATCGTGACGGATATGTGACTTTTTCAACTCCAGATAGTTTCAAGAATGGTAATGCTTTGGTCGCAGTGAAAGATGCGACTGGCAACGTTTTATGGTCATGGCATATATGGTGCGTCTCTGATGAAATCAAGGAAATTGAATATGCACGTGGCGCCGGCATCATGATGGACAGAAACATTGGAGCAACGCGTGCGTCTGCCAATACATATACTTCTTATGGTTTGTTATATCAGTGGGGAAGAAAGGATCCTTTCCTCGGATCATCAAATATATATCAGCCGATTGAACCTAAAAATACTCTGGAGTCATTTAATGATGTTTCATCTTCAAATGGCGGAACTGTCTCATATTCAGTGGCTCATCCTACAACCTTCATCCTTGAAGACTCACACTCTGGTGATTGGTTGAAGCAGGCTGACAATTCTTTATGGAGTGCAGTCAAGACAATATATGATCCATGTCCTTTGGGATGGAAGGTTCCATATGGCGGCGACCAGAGTGTCTGGGCCACAGCCAAAGACAGCCCGATGATCTTCAATGGTACATGGTCGACCTCTTATGGAATGAATTTCAAGACGCATTTCGGTACCTCTGTAACAGCATGGTATCCTGCTGCAGGATATCGTAAAGGTGCTGACGGAGAATTATGCGATGTCGGAAGTGCTGGCTTTTATTGGAGTACAGCACCTTCTGCTGATGCTGTTACGGGATTCATGTTCTCATCCAGCTCAAATGTACTGCCGATATATTATGGAAAGGCGGATGCTTGTAGTGTCCGTTGCATTAAAGAGTAAAATTACGTATCCATATTCATTATGAAGAAACTCGTTTATTTATTAACCTGCATTTGTATGATAGCTGGATGCGGGAACCATATCACAAAGAAAGAATATGGCAAATTTAATCTGTTGATTCAGTCACGTGGACCTGTTATTGGCTATAGCCCCGAATCCGGTGTGGAGATTCTTGAAATTGATGGCTACGTATTCAAAGACCTTAATCGTAATGGGAGACTGGATCCTTACGAAGATTGGAGACTTGATCCGAAGGAAAGAGCAAGTGACCTTGCGTCTCAGATGAGTATAGAACAAATAGCTGGTCTTATGCTCTATAGCTCGCATGTAAAAGTGGAAGATACCATTCCTTCAGATAAGGTCCTTGCATTCTTGAAGGAAGATCATCTCCGCCACGTTCTTGTGACAAAGGTGAAAGATGCCTATACAGGTGCAGTGTGGCATAATAATGTTCAAGCCCAGATGGAGGCAGAGCATTTGGGTATACCTACCAATAACAGTTCTGATCCACGAAATTACACAGAGGCGGACGGTGAATTCAATGAAGGCTCCGGCGGAGACATATCTCATTGGCCAAGGGAAATGGGATTGGCTGCTACATTTGACATGGATATAATTCGACGTCATGGCGAGATTGCATCTGCCGAGTACAGGGCCTTAGGTATTACAACCACTTTGTCACCTCAGATAGATCTGTCGACCGATCCACGTTGGAGACGATTTTATGGTACATTCTCCGAGGATGAAAAACTATGTGCCGATATTGCCAGGACATATACAGATGCATTTCAGACCACTGAAGGGTCCAAGACCGGTTGGGGAATTAAAAGTGTCAACTGTATGGCAAAGCATTGGCCTGGAGGTGGATCAGGAGAGGGTGGACGTGATGCTCACTACTGTTTCGGACAATATGCAGTCTATCCTGGAGACAATTTTGAGACACATCTGAAGCCATTCACTGAGGGTGTCTTCAATTTAAAAGACAAGACAGGAATGTGTGCAGCTGTCATGCCGTATTATACAATATCATATGGTCAGGATCCCTCAGGTAAAAACGTAGCCAACGGCTTCAGCAAATATATCATTACCGATCTCCTTCGTGAAACATATGAATATGACGGAGTGGTTTGTACTGACTGGGGAATTACTGGAAACAACGACAAGGTGCATCTTATGAACGGTAAACCATGGGGTGTTGCAGATCTCAGTGTCGACGAACGTCATTTTGAGGTCCTTCTGGCCGGTGTCGATCAGTTTGGAGGAAACAATGATAAAGAGCCTGTGATAGGTGCATATAATATTTGGTGTGAACGTTATGGCAAGGACAGCGCAGATGAGAGGTTCAGATTATCAGCATCAAGACTCCTTCGTAATTTCTTCCGTGTGGGAGTATTTGAAAATCCGTATGTCATTCCGGAAGAGACTGTTAAGATAGTTGGATGCAAAGAGTTTGTCGCTGAGGGTTATGATGCACAGGTGAAATCAATCGTCATGGTAAAGAACCATGATGATGCGCTTCCGATGCAAAGAGGAAAGAAAGTATACATGCCTAAACGTCATTATCCGGCTTCGATCCCATTCTTTGGCAGACATTTCAGGCCAGCTAAGGATCATTGGGCATATCCTATTGATACGACGATGCTCGGGAAGTATTTCGATTTCACTGATAACCCCGAAGAGGCTGATTTTGCTGTAGTTCACATTCTTTCTCCGGAAGGCAACTGGGGATATTCGGAGAAAGAAGTAGAGGAGGGTGGAACCGGATATATTCCTATCAGTCTTCAATATACTGATTACACTGCAGAACATGCACGCAAAAAAAGTATTGCTGGAGGAGATCCTAAGGAAAACTTTACAGATCGTGGCTACCATGGTAAGTCAGAAAAGACCTACAATATTGATGATCTCAATGTCATTATAAAAACAAAGAAGGCAATGGGTGACAAACCTGTGATAGTGATGGTGCAGACAGACAGACCATTCGTTCCTGAGTTCGAGCCGTATGCAGATGCCATACTGCTTGGCTTTGGAGTCAGCAATCAGGCTTTTCTAGATATAGTGAGCGGTGTAGCCGAACCCTACGGTCTTCTTCCTCTCCAGCTGCCAAAAGACATGAAGACAGTTGAAGAACAATTTGAGGATGTGGGACGAGATATGGAGTGCTATACAGATGCTGATGGCAATTTATATGATTTTGCATATGGTCTAAACTGGGATGGCATTATAAATGATTGGCGTGTCGAACGATATAAATAGATTCGACGAACGTTTCTTTAGATTACAGATATAAATTCAATTGTGATGAGTAAAAGAAATTTCTTTGCCATAGATCTCGGTGCCACAAGTGGTAGGACCATTCTCGCAAGTTACGACGGAACGCGTGTGGAGATGCAGGAAGTTACACGTTTTACCAATCCGATGATTCCCCTCGGAGGACATCTCTATTGGGATATTGCCGGATTATACAATGAAGTGCTCGGCGGGCTTCGCAAGGTGGCTTCGGAGGGCATTGCTATCGACTCCATCGGAATCGACACCTGGGGCTGTGATTTTGCTTTCTTTGGGAAAGACGGACAGTTGCTTGGTATGCCACATTGCTACCGTGATCAGCATACTGTAGGTGCGCAGGAGAAGTTTTTCGAGAAGATGTCTGCTGCTGAAGTTTACAAGCGCACGGGTATCCAGTTCATGGATTTCAACTCGCTGTTCCAGCTGGACACATTAAAGCGCAATGGCAGTTCTGCGCTTGAAGCGGCTGACAAGATCCTGTTTATACCCGATGCCCTCATATACATGCTTACCGGCAAGGCAATCTGCGAATATACCGTCGCATCGACCTCGCAGATGCTCAATCCTATGACGGGAGATCTTGATCTTGATATCTTGAAGGCTCTTGACATTCCTCGTGACAAATTCGGTGTGATGACCCAGCCGGGTACCGTGGTGGGCACATTGACTGCTCAGGTGCAGGAGGCCACCGGACTCGGAGCGATTCCGGTCGTGGCAGTCGCGGGTCATGATACGGGTTCGGCTGTTGCAGCCGTGCCGGCATCCGACAGGGAGTACGCATATCTCAGTTGCGGAACATGGTCACTCCTTGGCATCGAATCAGCAAAGGCGATTATTTCGGAAGACAGCTTCCGTGAGAACTTCACCAATGAAGGTGGAATAGAGGACACAACTCGATTCCTGAAGAACATTTGCGGCCTTTGGCTGTTCGAGCAGAGCCGTAAGGAGTTCAAGAACGTGCCGGCATCTGTGGGTGAGTTGGTTGCATTGTGCGAGGAGTCAACATATGACGGCCTCATTAATCCGGATGATCCTTGCTTTGCCGCTCCGGCATCGATGACTGCCGCGATCCGTGAGTATTGTGCTGCAACCGCTCAGGCTGAGCCTCAGAGTCCTGCAGATTATTGCAGATGTATCTTCAGAAGCCTTGCCAACCGTTATCGTGAGATCGTTGATATCCTTCAAGGCATGTGTGATTTTCAGATAAAGAAACTCCATGTCATCGGCGGCGGCTCGCAGAATAAATATCTGATGCAGTATGCGGCCAATGCCTTGAAGATGCCGGTTATCTGCGGTCCTGTCGAGGGAACGGCATTGGGAAATGTACTTATGCAGATGAAAGCTTCCGGTGCTGTTGAAACCCTTGAACAGATGAGGGAAATTTCCGCGGCTTCTGTGGAACTTGTTACTTACACTCCAGAAAAATAATAATAAATAATCATACAATGAAAGAGACACTCATCCATCAGGCGTATGAGATCGCCAAGGAGCGTTACGCCGAACTCGGAATCGACACTGAAAAAGTACTACAGCAGCTTCAGGACTTCCATCTCAGCATGCACTGCTGGCAGGCTGATGACGTGAAGGGCTTCGAAGTGCAGGCAGGAGACCTCTCCGGAGGTATTCAGTCAACAGGTAATTACCCTGGCGCAGCACGCAATATTGATGAACTTCGTGCAGATGTACTTAAGGCAAAGAGCCTCATTCCCGGTAACCACAGACTCAATCTTCATGAGATCTATGGAGACTTTCAGGGTAAGGTAGTTGACCGCGACGAAGTGACTGTAGAGCACTTCCAGAGCTGGATCGACTGGGCTGCAGAAAACAATACCAAGCTCGATTTTAACTCTACCTCATTCTCACACCCTAAGAGCGGCAACCTCTCTCTCTCAAACCCAGACGAGAGCATCCGCAAGTTCTGGGTGGAGCATACAAAGCGTTGCCGTGACATCGCTGACGCGATGGGTAAGGCTCAGAATGACCCTTGTATCATGAACGTATGGGTACATGACGGGTGTAAGGACGTATCTGTAAACCACTATCTTTATCGTGAGACCCTCAAGAAGTCCCTTGACGAGATCTTTGCAGATAAGAAGGATTGGATGAAGGACTGCATCGAGGGCAAGGTGTTCGGAATCGGCCTTGAAAGCTTCACAGTGGGTTCACATGATTTCTACACTGCATATGCAGCAAAGAACAACATGATGCTCACTATCGACACAGGTCACTACCATCCTACTGAAATCCCTGGTGACAAGGTATCTGCAGTGCTCCAGTTCGTCCCTGAACTCATGCTTCATGTAAGCCGTCCGGTACGTTGGGACTCTGACCATGTGACCATCATGGACGACAACACTCAGGAACTTTTCTCTGAGATTGTTCGTGCAGGTGCTCTTGACCGCGTTCACTACGGACTCGACTTCTTCGACGGATCCATCAACCGTATCGGTGCATACGTGATAGGTTCACGTTCAGCACAGAAATGCATGTGCAAGGCACTTCTCGAGCCACGTGCACTCATCAGCAAACTTGAGCTCGAAGGAGATACATTCCAGGTACTCCAGCTCATCGAGGAAGGCAAGACAATGCCTTGGAATGCTGTATACGACGAGTTCTGCGT
>CANBDX010000014.1 GCA_947367315.1 uncultured Bacteroidales bacterium
TCTTGCGTCGCGGTTCAAGCGGTGCTAATTATAGCGGCTCAATGACTAAATTTCCAACCAGTATTTTCACTTGATCCCACGTTACCCCATCCCTAAGTTCCTTCCCTCGGGGAAGGGACTTTGTCGCTTCGCTCCGAAGAGAACCATCACACTGATTCTCTTTTTTTGTACGGGCGAGTGTGCCCGCCATTCCACGTTACCTATATCTGGAGCCAATGCTACATGAAATATGGAGTTTTGTGTAGCAACGGTCTGTCTCAGATGTTTATAGGTACCTCGCCTGCCGCGGCGCTGATGCGCCTTCGCTTCGCTCGAAATATCAGTCTGACTCTTCCAAAGTGAATATTTCATTCACACTCTTTTGGAATATATTTGAAATCTTTAAGGCAAGGATAGTTGATGGATTGAATTTACCTTTTTCAATAGCATTGATAGTCTGTCTGCTGACCTCCAGTGCATCAGCTAAATCTTGCTGTGTCATATCCAGACGAGCTCTTTCCACCTTTATACTATTCTTCATTTCTCATCCTCCACATATTTATCCATATGATAATCTTGAATAGTATCGCATATGTGAGGGCCAATACTCCGAAGTCCCCCATAAAGAAATCTTTGATCCTGGTTATAAAATCTCGAATGGTTCCTTCGGGCAAATATAGAAGAATATGGATTGCAAACAGGATGAATACAAGGTATAGCAGAGTGTTAAGCCTTATGACTGTCGTCATCTCATCCTCAACCTTTTCCTTTGAAAATATTGCAAGGAATATCATAACAAAGTTCAATGCTCCTACAAACTTCCAATGGGTCAATGCGTATTTATAGAATGCATTTATGTCGTTAATGATTTTGCAATCTTCAGGGAAGGTACCAGTCATATAAACCATTGCATAAGTAAGGCATAACAAGAACCCCAGGATATAAGTGTAACCTGTGATTTGGCACCAGTGAGGTAAAAGTCGTAATTTTTGTCCCATACTATATGATATGTAATTTACGCGCAAATGTAAATAATACTTTACATATTGTCAAGATTTGTTTGCATTTAATAAAATTTCGAAGATTAGCAACCGGCCACGTGTACCCCTGCCTAACGTAGGTACCGCGGGCATGGACATTTTGTAAGATACTGATTACCGGTATTTTATAAAAGCCGACGTCTCAATGCAAGAAACATCGCAAAAGCTGCCGGACGACTATCTAAAGACACATTACCGACCTGAGATGCCATCCATTCTACTTATAGTGCAGATGACCTTTATTTGTATAAAGGATGCTTTTCAACCAACGATAACTTCAAGCGAAAGATTAGAACATCCTGCGCTTCTTGAATACCCAGAAGATTGCTATTGTGGAAATGGCCATCAGAAGAAGCACAATAACCCATGTCCAGTATGAGTGACCGATGAACCATCCGAACTGTATGTTCATGCCGAAGAAGCTTGCTATTAGGGTCGGAGGCATGAGCATCAGGGAGACGAGGGTGAACACCTTCATGATCTTGTTCTGGTCGAGGTTGATGATACCGAGAACGGTATTCTGAAGGTACTCAAGACGCTCGAAACCGAAGTCGGTGTGGTTGATAAGGGAGGATATGTCTTTCAGGAGCACATTCAGACGAGGCTGGTACTCCTTCGGATAATTGGCACTCTTGAGGATGCTGGAGATAACCCTCTGCTTGTCGATGATGTTCTCACGGATGAGCATGGTGTTGTCCTGCAGCTGGTTGATGTCGATGAGGAATTCCTCGCTGATGTCTTCTCCCAGACTCACCTTCTTATTATACTGATTGATCTCCTTTGAAACGAGCTCGACCATGTCGGCATCTAGGTCGATACGCTGTTCGAGAATATTGAGGAAGACCACATGACCGGATTCATACATCTTCGGAAATGCCATGAGCCTTCTCTGAAGGTCAGTGAAACTCTTCAGAGGACATTCACGGAGTGTGGTAAGTACATTTCCGGTAAGTATGAAGGACACAGTCTCCTCGTTATACTCCTCGGGGCCGGGAATCAGGTAGCTTGTGTTAGCGAAGATAGCCTTCTCCGTCTCTGAAAAACGTGACGATATCTCAATCTCTTCCGCCTGTGCACGGTTCTGGATGGTCGTGCCGAGAAATGCCTCGACCGCTCTCTTCTCCTCACCCGAAGGGCTCAGAAGGTCAATCCAGATCACATTGTCGTAAGGAAGAATAGCGAAGTCAGCTTCCGACTGGGAAACTTTCATCTGTCCGTTTTCTTTGTAGAAGATCTCTATCATTGCTCGTCCGTTTGTGTTCCGGCCCAGTCGTCGGAACGAGTTTATATCTACGAAACAGGCCTGCGCACGAAAACGCAAGCCTGCAAATTTATCTTTTTTCTTTTAGAAATCAAAATAAAAGATTGCCACGGCGCAGAGCGCCTCGCAATGACATGGGAGCAACGACGTAAGAGGGAAAGGCATCGCAATGACGTGGGAGCAACGACGTACTGAAATGACTAAAGATTGGATCAAGGTTTGAAGATCTGACGGTTCACGATGGAGCGTCCGAGGGTAAGTTCATCGGCATATTCGAGATCATCACCGAAGCCGAGTCCCCTGGCAAGAGATGACACCTTTACTCCATAACCTGAAATCTGACGGTAAATATAGAATGCTGTAGTCTCCCCTTCCACGTCGCCGCTGAGGGCCAGGATGACTTCCGGGACATTTGCTTCGCGACCTGGAGCGTCTGCTTCAAACATCGCCTCCGGCGAGACAAGCTTTGCTACACGGTCCACAAGCTGACGGATAGTGAGATCCGAAGGACCTATGCCATTTATTGGAGATATGATTCCTCCGAGGACATGATATACCCCATGATACTGCCCTGTGTTCTCTATGCTCATGACATCGCGTACATTCTCCACCACGCAGATCGTGCCATGGTCTCGCGAACGGTCCGAGCAGATGGAACAAACCGGAGCATCGGCTATCATCATGCACTCGCTGCAGTACATCACGTCGTCACGCAGGGCATTGATGGCCGAGGTGAAGTGATGGACATTCTCCGCAGGCTGCTTCAGAAGATGCAGGGCCAGACGCAAGGCGCTTCTGCGGCCCACCCCCGGGAGGGAGCTGATCGCATCCACCGCCTCTTCAAGCAGTTTTGAAGGGTATTGTTCCTTATATGCCATTGCTATCCTGAATTAATACGCCATGTTTCTTCCAATACATCAGGCCTACCACAGCCCCGGCGAAATAAGCCACATAAAGAGCCGCCATCCACCACATCCCCTGCATCGCACACAGAAGGATGCTCATGGTGTCGGCCACAATCCAAAGCCACCATTGTGCAAGATAGGATTTCACCAGCCACCATGTGGCCACTGCACTTAGCACCGCCACCGATGCATCCAGATACGACATCGGATTCTCCTTGAGGCCGAGAGCCGCCATCTGTCCCATCAGAGCCGAAAGACCGGGAACGGCTGCAAGCATGACTATCACGCTCACAGCCACGGTCTTCCATGTCAGCCTGTTCAGATGTATGGTTTCATTCTGAGAAGAACTCAATTCCTTCTTGTCACGTCTCCAATGCCATAGGCCTACGAATGAAGTGACCAGATAATAGGTGTTGAGTCCGAAGGATGCATACAGTCCCTGATTGAAGAACACCCACATAGCTGCAAGGCTGGTCGCAATGCCGACCACCCACATGAAGTTCTTCTGGCGTATTTCCAGAATCACATAGATGACTCCTGTGACAAGGGTGAAGATTTCCATCAGGTCCATGGCCCGCGTATTAGAGTACCTCGATAAGCTCTACAACAAACTTAAGGGTAGCGTATGGAGGAATTGCACCTGGAGCGCCGTGAGCTCCGTACGCAAGGTCATAAGGGATGTAGAACTCGTACTTCGAGCCCTCCGACATGAGCTGCACGCCTTCTGTCCAGCCTGGGATCACCTGGTTAAGACCGAATACTGCAGGTGAATTGCGGTCGTATGAGCTGTCGAACTTGACACCGTTAAGGAGAGTACCCTCGTAGTGGCACTTTACCTGTGATGTTGCAGAAGGCTTCTTGCCAGAGCCCTCCTGGAGCACCTTGTACTGAAGACCGCTTGGAAGAGTGACCACGCCTTCCTTCTCAGCGTTCATCTTGAGGAAAGCCTCACCTTCCTCGCGCATTGCAGCGCCCATAGCCTCTGCCTCAGCCTGCTTTTCAGCCTCGATCTCAGCGAAATACTTATCAAGAAGCTGACCTGCCTCCTGGAATGACACTGCAGGCTCAGAACCCGCGAGTACTGCCTTGAGGCCCGCTGCAAAGTCGTCGAATTCTATTGACCTGATGCCTGACGACATCATGTTGTGGGCAATGCTCATGCCCAATGCGTAACTGTTCTTATCCATATGTATAAAAGGTTATATTATTACTTGATATCAGGAGTGCAAAGATAGCAAGATTTCCTGATTATAGGAGTTCTGTGGGAATGACTGATCAGAAGATTGCCACGGTCCTTCGGGCCTCGCTAATCGACGGAGTCGCTGAAGCGAATGCGAAAGAATGAGGTGAGGGTTCAAAGCCTCGCAATGACATGAGGAACCTAATGGCTGTGAAAAGTTTGAGAAGCAGGTGTCTGACGAGGGTGATGGGAAAGAATGCTGCTGTGCCAGGTGGATGTGTCGATGTGGGTATAGATTTCCGTAGTGGTGACGTTTTCGTGGCCAAGCATTTCCTGCACGATCCTGAGGTCAGCCCCGTTCTCTATGAGATGGGTCGCAAACGAGTGACGGAACGTGTGAGGGGAGATTTCCTTCCTCACTCCGGCCAGCAGCGCCATGGCCTTCACCGTCTTGAAGGCAGTGACACGGCTCAGAGGCTTCCCGTACCTGTTAAGGAAAAGCATATCCGACGAAGCAGCATCTGCTGGCAGAGGACGTACATCCAGATATGCACGTATGGCATCGGCTGCCATGTCGCCGAGCGGCACCAGCCTTTCCTTGTTGCCCTTGCCGATAATGCGGACAAAGCCCTCCTCGAAATAAATCATAGATATCCTCAACCCTACAGCCTCAGACACACGCAGACCGCAGCCGTACAGCACCTCGACAAGAGCCCTGTCCCGGCATCCGAGCCATGAGGATGTGTCCGAAACGTCGATTATGGCCTCCACTTCCTGCACGGAAAGGACTTCCGGGAGATAGCGGCCAAGCTTGGGAGCATCAACCCTGTCGCAAGGGTTATCCTTTATAAGCCCTTCCACTACAAGCCAGTCAAAGAAGGATTTAAGGGAACTGAGCACCCGCGCCTGCGAACGCTTCGAAAGGTCGGAACGAGAAGACAGATAACCGGTGATGTCTTCCGGGGAGACATGTTCCGGACGCAGATCCAGGGTCTCAAGGAAGAGTCCGACATCAGAACAGTACGATGCCACAGTATTCTGTGACATCGCACGTTCGATTGTAAGATAACAGTTATAGTCTTCCAGTAATTTCATTACAGCGTAGCGTATTTCCTGCCGTACTGGAGCATCTGGTCGAGATAGCTGTCGTTGTAGACGATCTCGTAATCGGTCACCTTGCCGTTCTTCTCCACAGGCACGATCTCAGGATTGAGGAATCCACCGTATGGCTTCAGACCGAGAGCGGAATAGCGCTCGAGCACCTCTGCATGAAGGGCAGGGTCGATATTCACAGCATATTTCTCCACAAGAGCCTTGCCGGCAGCATAGTCTCCTTCAGACTTGATGCGCTGCACTTCAGCGAGAAGATCACCGAAGAGACCGCGGAGAGCCTCGTAGTCATTCACAATGAAATAAGTCTTGCCGTCACGCACCTTCTTCTCGATCACATTGTCTGCAAGACCCTTCTCATAACACCAGTCAGCTATGAGCTTGCGGTTCTGCATATGAGCCTCCATATTCTTCTTTCCGAGCTCCACGCGTGTGAACTGGGTGAAGATGCCGTTGCGGATATAGCTTGAATACTGAGCCTTGTACGCCTCCATATCAGGAAGGATTCCTAAATCCACAAGCTTAGGGTCAGCAAGATAGTAAAGTCCGAAAAGGTCAGCACGGGTCTCCTCGAGAGCAGAGCTGTACTCTCCCAGGGCGTTAGGTGAGGTTTCCGGAAGGAGCTGGCCGGAACCATGGCCGAGACACTCGTGGAGGTCGGTATGGAGGTCGCTTGTGAGAGCGCCGTACTTCTTCTCCATCCCGATTTCATCGTCAGACCATGCAAACTCCGAGAGCATGCTCTTTGGAGATTCCTGGGCTGCCTTTCCGTAAGCCGATGTGAGGTTGGCTATGGTCACAGACTTCGAGCCGTGCTCACGACGGATCCAGTCAGCATTAGGAAGGTTGATTCCGATAGGAGCTGCAGGATAGCAGTCTCCAGCGAGGGTAGCCACATTGATAACCTTCGCAGTCACACCCTTGACTTCCTTCTTCTTGAAACGTGAATCCACAGGAGAGTTATCCTCGAACCACTGTGCGTTCTCGCTTATGAGTTCCGTCCTCCTGGAGGCATCCGCATCCTTGAAATTCACAAGGCCTTCATATGTAGCCTTGCGTCCGAGAGGGTCATTATAGTCCTCCACGAATCCGTTTACGAAATCCACGGTACCGAGAGTGTCGTTCACCCACTGGATATTGTACTTGTCCCAGAGCTTCAGGTCACCTGTGCGGTAGTATGCCACGAGGTCTGCGATATATGCCTTCTGGGTCTCGTTCTCAGCCACCTCGGCAGCCTTTTCCAGTTCAGCGCAGATCTTCTCGAGGGCGGCGCCATATAGTCCGCCTACCTTATATACTTCCTCACGGACGACTCCGTCAGCGCCCTTCACGACGCGGCTGTTGAGACCATAAGACACCGGTGTCTTGTCCGAAGGATCCACCATGGCGGCATAAAGTGCCTCCACCTCGGCGCGGGTCACTCCCTCGTAGAAGTTCACCGCAGACTCCGCAACGATATCCTTCGCACCCATGAGCTTGCGTGCAGGGAATATGGCAGGGTCATAGATTACCGGAAGCAGCTCCGCACATTTATCCTGGTCTCCGACAGCTGTCATAAGGCCTGCAAAATACTCCTGAGAACACTCAGGGAAGAATTTATCCTCGGCATAGTGATGATGGATGCCGTTGCTGAAGAACACCCTCTTCGCATAAGTCTCGAACTGAGCGAATTCCCCGCATGCACGGTCACCGTTGTAGTTCTCAAGAATATTCTCAAGGACCTTGCGAATCTTGAGATTATACTTGTTGTTCTGCATCCAGATGATGTCACGGCCATATTTCGCCGCTTCGGCAAGATGATACACATATTCCTTCTGCTGAAGTGTAAGTCCTTCCCAGCCAGGCACCTGATACCTCATTATCTTGAGGTCCGCGAATTCGTCCACCAGATACTTGAAATCCTGTTCCGCCGCTTTGTCCCCGCAAGAGAGGGAGGTTGCGGCCAAGCCTGCAAATGCAATCATTTTAAATACTGTCTTCTTCATATTTCATTTATAGATAATTTTACAAAGCAAAAGGCAAATATACGAAAAATATATATCTTTGCACTCTTTGAAAAGATATGAAAAGAGTCATTTATATAATAGCGAACCTACTGGCAGCACTCTCGTGTCTGTCATGCATCACCACCCTTGACAGGGATCTTACGATAAACGTCCGTCCCGGCTCCTACGGCACGTCCGGTAACACTCGTATAGAAAGCAGCGAATCCCGTCATGTGCTCCTGCTTTATTCCGCCGGCTACACCAAGGGTCTGCCGCAATATCTGCGTGACGACATTAAAGACCTGAAGGAAGGATGGCTTCCGGGAAACAACAGAGGCGACAACGTACTTCTTATATATTCTCACCTACCGAAGACGAACTATGACCTGGAGACCCCGACCTCACCTGTATTATTCAGGCTATACAGTGATGAGAGCGGACAGGTTGTATCAGACACACTCATAATCTATCCACCCGGAACGATATCCGCATCCGCCCTTCAGATGAACAAGGTTATGAATTACGTAAAGGATGCATATCCGGCGAAGGGATATGGAATGATCTTTTCTTCACATGGCACAGGATACCTTCCTGCCGGTTTCTACAGCAATCCGTCAGCATTCTCATTCAAGGAGTCACCGAAGCGCAGGCCAGGCCTTTATAATCCTTCTCCCGTACCATATATGGACAGGGATTTCGACCCGTCCATGCCTGCTGTAAAAAGCCTTGGAGCTGACGTCGATTACAGCTCCGGCAGCTACATGTCATATGAAATGGAACTGGATGAATTCGCGGAAGCCATTCCGATGAAGCTTGACTATCTGTTGTTTGACGCATGCCTGATGGGAGGCGTCGAAGTGGCATACGAGCTACGTGACAAATGTGGCATGGTGGGAGGCTCTCAGACGGAAGTACTTGCAGAAGGATTGGATTACACCACGCTTGCCAGACATCTGCTCGGTTCAAGAACGCCGGATCCGCTGACGGTATGCAAGGATTTCTTTCTGCAGTACGACAATGATTCAGGAGTGAATCGTTCCGCCACAATATCCGTCATAAATCCATCCAGGATGAATTCTCTTGTCCAAATATGCAAAACGCTGTTTATGAAGTACAGAAACGGACTGAATACACTCGAGCCGGGACGCGTACAAAGATATTTCAGGTCGGACCACCACTGGTTCTATGACCTGGAAAGCATAATATTCGAGGCAGCCAGCAAAGAAAACACAAAGACAGAGATAACAAACGCAGACATTGCAGCTCTCAGAGCAGCATTGGACGAATGCATAATCTATAAGGCAGCCACACCAATGTTCATGAACGTATTCCGCATCAACACCTATAGCGGACTTTCAATGTACCTGCCAAGTAACGGAACTGAATATCTTGATGCATTTTACAGGCGACTTAGCTGGAATTCAGCAACTTCCCTTGTGGAATAAAATATTTTTACTATCTTTGCGGCCCCATAAAAAGCAGAGGCTTTTTGGTGCAATGGGGTTTTTGAGGTAATTTCCTTAAAAACTGAGTAACACATTTTAACAATTCTAAAGACAATGAAACACATTGAACTCAACGGCCAGGTTCGCGAAGCTGGCAACAAGGCAGCCGTAAAGGCTATCCGCCGTGCAGGACAGGTTCCTTGCAACATCTATGGACTCGGAATGGAGAACATCCTCTTCTCAGTGGATGCGCAGGATCTCAAGACTATCACTCACACTCCTAACTCATACATCATCGACCTCAAGCTTAATGACGGCAGAGGTGGTTGCGCTGTGCTTCACGAGGTACAGTATCACCCAGTGACCGATGAGGCTCTCCACGTGGACTTCCTCGCAGTAAACGAAGAGAAGCCAGTGACTATCGAGGTACCTGTTATCGTTACAGGACACGCTGAGGGTGTGAAGATGGGTGGTAAGCTCCTCGTTTCAAGCCGCAAGCTCCGCGTAAGCGCTATGATGGCTAACCTTCCTGACCTCCTCGAGGTTGATTCAACTAACCTCATGATCGGCAAGCAGATCGTAGCCGGCGACCTCAACTACGAAGGCGTAAGCATTGTATCTCCTAAGGCTACCATCATCTGCTCTGTACGTCCTACACGTGCAACTCAGCAGGCTAAGATGGAGCAGCAGCAGACCGGTAAGAAGAAGTAATCCGAACTGGCATGAACTATTTGATCGTCGGTCTAGGAAACATCGGCGTCGAATATGCAGAAACCAGACACAACATGGGATTTATGGTATTGGATGCCTGGGCTCAGGCATCCAATATTGTTTTTGAGTCTGGACGCTATGCAAGCACGGCGACGATATCCTTCAAAGGAAGGAAGTTCACACTCGTGAAGCCTTCCACATACATGAATCTCAGTGGCAAGGCCGTACGCTACTGGATGAACGAGCTTAAGATTCCGGTGGAGAATCTTCTTGTCCTGTCAGACGACCTGAACATCCCATTCGGAACGCTTCGTCTACGCAAGAACGGAAGTGCTGGGGGACACAATGGTCTGACCAATATTAATGAGCTTATAGGCACGCAGGACTACGCCAGAATCAGGATAGGCATCGGTAATGATTTCGGTAGAGGACAACAGATAAATTACGTTCTGGGAGGACTGTCAGAGGAAGAAAAGGAGCAGATGCCGGAAATCTGCAAGCGTGTAATCGAGGGAATAAAGGCATGGGCCACCATCGGAGCAGATCGCGCCATGAATGTAATAAACACAAAGCCAAAGCCTAAGGAAAATACCGAAAAAACAGCATAAACCCCTGTAGAAGACAATTTTAGAGGCAAAAGTTTGGATTTTTCAAAAAATAGGCATAACTTGGCGAAAGTTTTTACGAATCACAATTAATAAACCATTAAAATTTAAACACAATGAAAGAGCTTGTAGATCAGATCAAGGCTGAGTATGAGGTTTATGCAAAGAACGCTGAGGCTCAGGTAGAAAAGGGTAATAAGGCTGCTGGCGCACGCGCTCGCAAGGCTGCTCTTAACCTCATGAAGTTGATGAAGGAGTTTAGAAAGGTTTCTGTTGAGGCTTCTAAATAATTGATTCACCAACAAAAGCATAACGGCTGATTCCATTGAGGAAACAGCCGTTTTTTATTTTATCATTGCAACATTTCAGAAGCATTATGCATCTATATTGCAGGTTTAGGTTTTAGTACACGTTTCAGGCGGGTGAAATGCAGTGATGCAGAACACCCGCCATTGTTTTACTGAGCCGGCATGACTATCCGTACATTGTCAAGCCATAAGGTATTCCCGACTCCCCCATAGAACGCCTTTCCGCAACTCGTAAGGAAATGAAGCATCATATAATTCGGCTCAGTCCCCTCCTGCGCCCATCCATCTTCCTGCACGATCACATTGTCTCCCTTGCTGTTTATTGCGTGATAAGCTGTCTCCGGATCATTCTTCAGCCCCATATAATCACGATAGAAAGGCTCGGAAGTTATATTTCCATAGTGTATGCATATCTTGTGGTCATTCTCCCACTCTGTGACACTGGAAGTAATCCTCTCTATTCCTGTGCCCACCCTTAAGGCATGTACATTGCCGTCCTCGTCCTCCCAACGTTTCTGCAGCACCATAGTCACCTCAGCATAATCCGGGTAGCCCATCGGCTTCAGTCTTGAGAATCCGGTACCACGGATCACTTCATTACCCACATCCGCTTTGTAATCAAACACAAGAGCCTCAGGTTTTCCATTGAACGGAAGCCCATAAATTACCTTTGCCATCGGGTTCTTCGTATCACGGATAGGCTCAGGCAATTCTCCCACAAGAAGAGCACCCTGGCAACAGACATCCATATTGATCAGGCCCAAAGCCTTGACCTCTTCAATGTGTGTTTCAATTCTGGCACAATAACCTTCTCCCCTAGGTTCTGGAAATACCGTGTTGTTCGTCTTCACAATACCGACGACCACAGCCAGGACATTGTTGGTTCTCCACAAATATCCTTCAGGGGCCTGAAACGGTTCCTTACCAGTATTGAGGGTCTCTTTAGACCCGTAGAATTCATACAGATACTTCGTGCCTCCTCCGATGATGGCAGATTCCTGGATTTCCCTGCGGCACCAGTTGTCGAATTTTCCGTATTCGTTTATCCTCCCGACAATATCATTCTGCGAGAAGGCCACTGCAGGCCAAAACATAATAGACAACAAATAAAGTCGCCTGAATATTGGTATTTTCATGAAAAAATGTGTAATTTGCAATTCTTGCATGCAAAGATATGCAGGATTTACGATTTATCGAATTAACTAAAGATATTTTATCACATGAATCATCAAACGACGCGTTTGGTAACCGCTATAATTTGCATTATGCTTGCAGCCGCTGGCATGAATGCAAAACCGGCAAAGCCGGGCAAGATCAAGATAATCCAGCCTGACGGGACCACATTCACCACAACGATTAAAGGCGACGAATGGTACCGTGTCCATACGACCGAGGACGGCAAGGCAGTCATCAAGGATAGCGATGGATGGTGGAAATATGCCATATATGATGACGCGGGAGGCAAGAGAAGTACAGGGTATCATGTAGGCAAGAGCACACCTCAGGCCGTACTCAACCAGAGTATGATCATCAATACCGGCGCGATGAAGCTGAATGCGATGAAGAAACGGGAGGAAATGCAGAGAAACATGCAGAAGAAACCCGCCTTTAAAAACGTAGCAGCAGACTCGGGAACCGAGGTCAAACGAGGGCTGGTCATATTGGCAGCATTCGCTGATATTCCTTTCACATATAGCAGCGAGGATTTCTTGAATTCGATGAACCTCAAAGAAGGGAGTGCAAAAGAGTATTTCAACGACCAGTTCGGGGGAATGTACGACTTTGAATTTGACGTCAGTCCCATAGTCACGCTTACCGGCAACAGGAAATGGTATGGAGAGAACGACCGTAGCGGACAGGATAAACGTCCTGCAGAAATGGTAGAAGAGGCCTGCAGACTTGCACGCGAAGCGGGAATTGACTTCAGCCTGTATGACATGGACTCAGACGGAGAAGTGGATAATGTCCACGTATTCTTTGCAGGAGGAGACGAATCAGAAGGTGAAGGAGATGACTGTATCTGGGCGCACCAGTGGAACATCTCGACCGGAGCCGGACTCCCGAAGCTTGAGCTCGACGGCAAGATCATAGACCGCTATTCATGCAGCAGCGAGCTTTCAAGACCGGGCTACAGTTTTTCAAGATATGAAATGGCCGGCATCGGTGCCTTCTGTCATGAGTATTCACACACTCTCGGACTTCCGGATTTCTATGACACAAATTACGAAGAGAATGGCATGAGCGCAGGGCTATGGTACTTTACAAGCGTAATGGACGGAGGATGCTACAATAATAACTGCAACACTCCTCCATACTATAATGTCATAGAGAGGGAAATACTGGGCCTTGTGGAGCCCGTCATCATCACGGCAGGTATGTCATGCAGCATGGGCCCTATCCATGAGAGCGGGAAATGCTACAGGATGGAGACCGACCGGAAAGACGAATACTACCTTTTCGAATGCCGTTCTGCAGAAGGATGGGACAAATATATAGGAGGGGCCGGAATGCTTGTATACCATATCGACAAGACAAACAGTTATATTTGGGATATCGGTAATACGGTAAATTCAAGTCTACAACATCAGTGCGCCGACCTCATAGAGGCTGACGGCAGAAAAGATGATTATTCCGCAGCTTCCGACGATATGGTCAGAAACATCGGAGGAATATTCTATCCATATAGACAGAACACCACCTTATCAGCCGGCAGTTCCCCTGCATTGAAATTTTGGAGCGGCGTAAAATGCCCGATTACAATCAAGGATATTGCCAGAAATGGGAAAGCCATAAGCTTCACTGCAGTCGGAAAGAACACAGTTACCCCTCCTAAACCCGTCGATGTGAAATTTGCGGCATTCACTGACGCCGTATTAATCAATTTCAACAGCAGTACAGAGTATATTATTGGTGACGCCAGAATACGATGCTATACAGACACATGGGAGAAGACGATAACCGTATCGCCATATGAAAAAGGCAAATATTCCGTGACAATAGATGGTCTCAGCCCCAACGCGACCACATACAAGGCTGATATCTGGTTTGAAATAGACGAGCTGAAAGGCACTGTATTCCCAATACTCTTCATGACCAAGACGCTTCCGGAAACAGAATGGCCATATATTTATCTGAATTACGCTTCTCGCGGCGAGGACGGCAGTTTTGTAAAGGGAAGCACATTCCCGCTCAGAGTCAACAATGCCTCAAAGGCAGAGAAAATCACATGGAAGTTCAAAGGTGTAACCATCAGCCCGAAAAACGGATATTTCACTGTAAGCGAAAGCGGAACGCTCAAGGCAGAGATTTATTTCGAGGACGGCAGCAAGAGCATAATAATAAAGGAAATCACAGCTAAACAACAGGAATAATGAAACGTATTATAATATTCTTGACAATCATTGCATCAATTTCAGGATGCACACAATATGATGTCACAGAGCTGCTCCTGTCCAGAAACGACGTATCTCTGACATGCAGAGGCGTAGAAGAATTTGTATATGTCCCGGAAAATTGTCAGATGGGATATAACGACAAATCCAACACATTTTATGTGTACGAAGACCGTCTTTCCGACTGGTTCAGCGTAGTATGCGATGCAGATCCTTCGGCGGAAGGACAGGAATTAAAGGCTGACGTAAGCTGGACGACAAAGACAAGTACAAGGTCATTCAAGGAACTCTCGTTCAAAGTGGAAAAGATCGATGCCGACGGGCATATCTGGCTATGGAACAGCACAAATGTAATAGGAATTGTAATTAAAAAGCTATAACCGATGACACAAATGAAAAATATCGTAGCAAAGTTTGCCGTAGAGGGCACTGTTACGGACATCAAGCCTCTCGGCCCCGGATTCATTAACGACACACTGATCGTAAAGACAGAAGAAGGTCCGAAGTACATTCTTCAGAGAAAGAACCACATCGTATTCCCTGACGTACCGGGGATGATGAACAACATCATGATGGTCACAGAACACATCAAGGCAAAGGTTGCAGCTGAGGGTGGCGACCCTATGCGAGAAGTCCTGACCATAGTGAAGAGAAAGCCGGAGAGCATATCTGCACAGGAAGCCGATCTTGCCTACAACGATCTCTATTACAAGGATGAGGAGGGCAACTTCTGGGCAATGTGCACTTTCATCGAAGGTTCAGTGACATATGAAAAGGCAGACACACCGGCCTTGGCATACAAGGGAGGACAGGGAATCGGTAAGTTCCAGGCCCAGCTCTCTGACTTCACGACCCCGTTGAGCGAGACCATCAAGGGATTCCATAATATCCGCTGGAGATTCCAGCAGTGGGAGGAAGCCTTGAAAAGGGATGCTGCCGGACGCGTGAAGGACCTCGCTGAAGAAATCAGTTGGATCGAGTCACGCAAGGAGGAGATGCTTGGATTCTGGAGCCTTGTGGAAAACGGAACAATCCCGACACGCGTGACCCACAACGACACCAAAATCAGCAATATCCTTTTCGATGCAGAAGGCGAAGTACTATGTGTCATCGACCTTGATACCTGCATGAGCAGCACTTCCCTCAACGACTTCGGCGATGCAATCCGTTCATACACCAATACTGGAGCCGAAGACGACCGCGACCTTTCCAAGGTCTCGATGTCACTAGAAATGTTCAAGGCATATACGGAAGGATATCTCTCCGAGCGCAAGGACACCCTCTGCAAGAGCGAACTTGAATGGCTTGCATTCTCTGCACGATACATCACATTCGAGCAGGTACTCCGCTTCCTGATGGACTACATCGACGGTGACACCTACTACAAGACCAACGCTCCTGACCACAATCTTGTCAGAACACACGCGCAGTACAAGCTGCTGCAGTCGATGGAGGAGCAATATGACGTAATGGTGGGAATAGTGACCAATTTCTAATATAGACGGATATGAATACAATGAAGGCACAATATATTGCAGGATTGGAGAGTCTCTCCGACGAGGCCCTGCGTGAAGCGCTGGCCTGCCTTGAAAGCCATGCAGTCGCGAACGTAAATTGGAAAGAATACCCTTACTCCCCTGCAGTGAACTTCAAACTTGGATGGTCAGACAAAGCCATAGCAGTAATGTTTGAAGTCACAGAGGAGCATGTGAAGGCAGTTGCTATGGAGGATAACGGACACGTATGGGAAGACAGCTGCGTTGAGTTCTTCGTCCGCCATGCAGACGGTGTACACTACTGCAACTTCGAGCTTAACTGCGCACAGACACTGCTGGCAGCAAAAAGGACTTCAAGACATGATCCGGCATACTTCACAAAGGAGGACCTCTCCGGCTACAGAAGATTCGGAAGCCTGAAACATGAGCCTATAGACATGCATGGCACGGATTTGAAGTGGTGGGCAGTAGAAGTGATTCCATTAGGGCTGCTCGGCTATGAAAAGGCTCCGGAAGCCCTTCGTGCCAATTTATACAAGTGCGGAGACAAATGTGACCAGCCTCATTTCCTGAGCTGGTCACCTATTGACCTTCCAAACCCGGATTTCCATTGTCCGGACTATTTCGGAATCATAGAATTGTAAAATAAAGACCTGCGTCATTCGGCGCAGGTCTTATTGTTTTATTCCTGAGGTCTTTCAAGAATCGTGATTGTGAACTTCTGGATTTCTTCAGAAGCAGCCATGTAGTTCTCATTGCGTCCAACGAATACTGCCTCGTAAGTACCAGGCTTGGTCCATGTGTATTCGTATTCATGGATGTAGTTCTGGAGATTCTTCACTACGGTTCCCTTGTCGTTGGCGACCTTGTTGAGAGGCTGAGGCTTAGTAAATACCCAGCCGTCACATACATAAGACACTTCGTTTGCCTTAGCTCCCTGCATTATGATATGTTGTTCCGGCTCAGACCCGTCCTTATTCAGAGCCGCTATCCTCATACTTCCGTTACCATTGTCATAATGATAAGGATCAACCTTTTCATCCATCATGACAAATGTGCACTCCATGTTTCTAAGCTTCTGCTGAACCGGTTCCACTCCAGCAAGTTCGACATTTATGAATCCCCTTATCCATATGGTTCTTTGGACTCTTTCATTTGTAGGAGGGCACCAATGAAAAGCGAGAGACATATTGTCCATATAGTCATTAAGAGATATGGTATGGGTGGTCCACTTGCCGTTATTCTCCTTCAGGTCCACATAGCCTAAATCAGTCCATCCTTCCATTTCTGAATCAACCATAGACCGTATCGTAGCCCTATCAGCTTCACCGTCACTACCTGAAAGGCCCTCAAAGGTATTTGATGCATACACTTTAAGGCAATCATAATCAGCTCCGTACTGACACTTGACCTCAAGGGTAAGAGTTGCATTGATGACGTCCTCCAACGGCACCAGATATCTGTCATGATAAATATACTGTGAACCGGTCTCTCCACTATAGAAAAGGAGATTATCCACATTCCCATCGAAATTGAACTTCACAGGGTCACCGGCATAATAGGTGTTGGCCGGATCAAGAGTCACATTGTAATCCACCTCATAAACGACATCATGCTGACATGAAGTCATGAGGAGAATACCTGACAATAAAATCAATATCTTTTTCATTTTCATTCCTGATTATAAGGTTACCAAAGAGGATTCTGAACAAGCAGATCATTCACACCAAGTTCAATCGAAGGAACAGGAAGAACCACATGCATCGGCTTGATGTAGCTTCCCATTGAAGCAGCTCTATTCGCCTTGGCATTCTTTGTCCATCTTTCATCTGCCGACCATATGGAATAAGCGTTCATTTCACGCACATAAATTCCCCAACGTATAAGGTCATATTTTCTGAGAGACTCGAAGCATAGCTCACGACCTCTTTCATTGCGTACAAGTTCACGGAACGAAGCCTGGTCGTAGGTATTCATATCATTGGTCTTCACACCGGCCCTGTCGCGTACAGCCTTCACACAGTCATATGCCGCCTGAGTCACTCCACCGAGTTCATTAGCCGCCTCTGCATACATGAGAAGCACGTCAGAATAGCGGAGGATAGGATAATTGATTGTAGTGTAAAGGAATTTGGCACTCTTATGTCCTTCGTACTCCACCTCCCTTCTGTACTTGCCGCAGTTTCTGATTGCAGGAGCAGCCAGGGGATCCTGACTGGTGGAAACATTGTCATAAACATAAGGAGCCTTGTCTATACTAACGATGGACTTACCGGAAGCAAGGCCTGAACCATATGGAGGATAGTTGTTGTTTCCTGCGTAATTGTATGGAGGCAGGTTCCACTCCTGACGTTTGTCATTCACAATAGAGAGTTCGTTCTCATCCTCGGTTCTGTCCGTTCTCCAATAAAGGTCCCACAACTTTAGCGATCCGTCATACTGACCGTATGAATAATTGCAGTTCCATGTATCGAATCCCGACGACCCTGTACTCTGGAGTCCTATAACATCACCGATACGTCCGTTTGTCCAGTTCTCAGCGCTTGAACGGTCTCCAAGAAAATCCACTTCCCACATAGACTCATGATAGTCGGTGTCATACTTATCCATAATCATATTCTTGAAGATCTGCGAATAATCCGGATTAAGCTGATGCTTTCCGGACTGTATTACAGCGTCTGCGTGATTCATCGCCGAAGTAAGGAGCTGAGTCTTGTCGCCACCTTTAACAGATTCACCGGCCATAAAGAGGTAAACTCGTGAAAGAATGCCATGAACCGTAGTCTTCGCGATACGTGACGGGGTGTTTTCAAGAGATTCGGAAGCAAGTTCAATGCAGGCTTCCATTTCACTTGCCACCCATGCAAGCACATCATACTGTGGAGTAGCTGCGATCATCACCTCATCATGGGTAGTAACAGCCGCCTTTCTCAACGGGACGTCGCCCCAGGCCTGAGCAAGAAGGAAATGATAATATGCCCTGAGGAAGCGTGCCTCGTTATAATAAATACCATCCTTATCAAAAGGGGTCTTCACCACGGCTTCCATAAAGGCGTTTGCATTTCTTATACCCTGATAAATCTCCACCCAGATATCATATACCTGCGATGTACCTGCAGTGTGCCTATGGAACTGAAGGAGATTGGAGCCCATATCCCTGTTGAAGTAGCACAGGTCGTCGATGTTTGAATACATCAGAGAATAATAGTTGCCGTAAAACGCCTCATTGCTCATTACACCATACACTCCGGCAAGTCCGTACTGGACTTCCTTCTCGGTATTGTAGAAAGTGTCAGAACAAATCACCTGCGGCTCCACATCCAGGAAGCTGCAAGACGAAAGTGCTGCACAAAGCCCCGTAACAACGAATATCTTATTTAATATCTTTTTCATTTTCTCGATTTTAGAATGTGAATGACAATCCTGCGGTCACACCCAGAGCACGTGGGTAAGCAGACCAGTCAAATCCCGGAGTAAGGACAGAGTTCCTTGTAGAAACCTCAGGATCCGGTCCGGTGTAGTTGGTAAGAGTCCAGAGGTTCTCTCCTGAGATATAAACTCTCATTGTATCGAAGTGCATCTTTCTGAGCACATTGCGAGGAAGTGTATATCCGAGAGTCACATTCCTGAGTCTCAGGAACGAAGCATCCTCCACAACCCTTGACGAATAGACGAACATACTTGCGATGTCGGCACCCACACGTGGAATGTCACTTGTCTCGTTCACTCCAGGAATATATCGGTTCTTATAGGTCTTCAACTGGTTGGTGTTTGTAATCGATCCGTTCTCGAAATAAAGTCTGTTGGCATTGATGACATCATTGCCGTAGCTCCATGAGAAGAAGATATTAAGGTCGAAACCATAGAAGTTGAATGTATTTCCGAAACCACCGGTATGGAGAGGCTGTCCGCATCCTATGACGGTACGGTCATTGTCATCGATGAAACCGTCATTGTTGATATCCCTGTACTTAGGATCACCAGGCCTTACCTTGTCCTGTCCGACACTGGTCATATAAGGGACTCCATCCTTGAGGGATACTCCATTATTGAATTCATCCGGCTTGTATGTACCCTCATAGATGAAACCGTACATCATACCTGAAGGCTTGCCCACCTGAGTGATGTATGGATACTGTGCGTTGAAACGCTGATCCCAGGAAACCGAACGGAGGAGTGAGTACTGGTCATTTGTAAGGGCTGTAACTTTGTTGCGGTTGATTGCAATGTTGAAGTTCATGTTCCATGTGAAATCCTTGGTCTGTACAGGAACCAGGTCGAGGGTTACCTCATATCCCATGTTCTGCATCGAACCGACGTTCAGCATCGCTGATGTATATCCGGAAGATGCAGGAATCGTGGCCTGAAGAAGGAGGTCGCGTGTATTCTTGAGATACCAGTCTGCAGTGAGCTTGATTCTGCTGTCAAATACAGAGAAGTCGAGACCGACGTTCCACTGTTCTGTTGTCTCCCACTTGAGCTTCTCGTTGGACATGTTGGAAGGATAGTATCCTGAAACGATCTGTCCGTTGAACACATAGTCATATGAATCAGGGTTGCCAGGAAGCGTGGAAATCTGAGAATAGTAGTCGTACGGAGTAGTTGTGCGGTTGTTACCTGTAAGACCCCACGACGCACGTAACTTGGCATTCGAAAGCCATGCTTCGTCCTTAAGCCAGTCCTCACGGTTGATGTTCCATGAAAGACCTGCTGAAGGGAACCAGCCCCATCTGTTCTGCTTCGGGAACTTGGACGATCCGTCGGCACGCATTGAGGCAGTCAGGTAATATTTGTACTTATAGTTGTAGTTCACACGGAAGAGACCCGACATCATTGTCCAGTCGTACTGCCAAGGAGTCACCACCTGATAGCTACCGGTGTGCATACCGTTAAGGCCGAGAGACTCGGTTGTCATCTGAGTGACAGATGTACCCTTGTAATCGAACGTCTCACCCTGCATTGTGAAACCTGCAAGGAACTGGAAATTGTGCTTGCGGTTGAAACGCTTTGTATATGTAAGGGTGTTCTCGTTGAGCCAAGTAGTCTTATCGTTCCAGTAGATGGCACCATTGATACCCTTGCCGGAAGGAGAGCCCTCATAACCGGTATAAGTCTGAGTGCCGTTGAATTCCTCTCTTCTGCGCTTGTTGATCGTATAACCTCCGGTAATCTTGAGTTTGAGGTCATCGATAATCTCCCATGTAAGTCCGGCATTGGCATTAAGATAGTCTACAATAGTCTTCCTATACTCATTACGGACTGTCTTCGCAGGATTGAATCGGTAGTCATTTGAGCTGGCAACATCATCGTCGATAAGTTCTCCTGAATCATTATTGATATAATTGCCGTTTGCATCCATCTCCCACTTGGACTTTGGCTTCACCGGACGATATCCCCACACTGAATACACAAGCCAACCTGTTGCAGAAGATGACTGCTGGGCATTGGTAGGAGTAACACCATTTGTGATGGCCCTTGAATAGTTGGCAAGGAGATCGATTGTAACCCTCTTTCCAAGTTTCTGCTGGAAATTGATCTTACCCTGATATCTCTGGAAATTGGATTTCACAATGATACCATCCTGATCCACAACCGAGAAGCTCGCATTGTAGCGGTTTCCAGCCTCCTTGCTTCCACCTGAAAGCGAGAGATTATAGTTCTGTGAGAGTGATGTGCGGTAGATGGCATCCTGCCAATCATTCCACATTGACTCATCCTTGTAATCATCAAGGCTATATTCCTTAATGCCATTTGCATGATCGCCATCGCTAGGCTTGATGAACTGATTGGTGTTTCCATTCAGGGCATAGATCTCATTCTGCAACTCAACAAACTCATAACCGTTCATGAGTTCTGCCTTATTGGCAATGTGGCTTACAGTCCAAGAAGAAGAGAAGTTCACCTTAGGTTTACCCTCGGTACCCTGCTTTGTGGTAATCACAATAACACCGTTAGCACCTCGTGCACCATAGATTGCAGTAGCGGAGGCATCCTTGAGGATGTCGATTGACTCGATATCTGCAGAGTTGAGTGCTGTCGCCATCGAGCTCTCTGTTGGGAAACCGTCGATGATATAAAGAGGAGCACTGCTCTGGGTGAGGGAGTTGTTACCACGGATAGTGATGTTTGCCTCAGATCCGAGGGCACCGTCGGAAGTGGTAACCACCACACCTGCGACCTTACCTGTGAGGGCCTGGTCGAAGTTAGTAACAGGAGCCTTGAGCATTTCGCCCATATCAACCTTGCTGACAGAACCGGTCAGGTCTCGGCGCGACACTGAGCCGTAACCTACGCTGACAACTTCGGCAGCATCCAGAGCAAGCTTTTCTTCTGCAAGAGTCACATTGATTATACTTCTCCCCGCCACATTCTCCTTGATCTCGCTATAACCGAGGCAAGAGAAAACTACAACAGACTTTGATGAGGAAACCTTAAGGCTATAGTTTCCATCAAGATCCGTAACAGTTCCGTTAGATGGCTTTCCATCTTCAAATACTGTCACCGCGATGAGAGGCAGTCCAGTCTCATCTACGACCTTACCAGTCACGCTGAAGCTCTGGGCATGCATTGATACAGACCCGAGCAGCAGCATGGCTGCAGCGATGAATTTAGTTAGTTTAATCATAAATAATAGGTATTGTATTATAATTGTTTCAATTCAAATTCCACAGGCTGTCCGTGAATGCAACGCGCAGACACATATGTCTTACTATTTTCTGTCCGTACGCTTACATTGCCCTGGTTGGTGCCAAGCTCCCACGCTCCGTTCAGCACAACATCGCGAACAAGTTCCTGGCTAGGCTGCTTGGTGGTGTAGCCCTTCTGTGTGATTCCCAGATCCGGAGTACATATGCTCATCACTACGGCACCTTTCTCCTTGGTTCGCTCCATCACGATAACCTCAGGAGCAGCCTCTGCGAGCAGAGTCTGGGATGAGGCATAACCTTTATAGCTTATATATGCTGTGATACCTGTGATATCATCCTTCACCACATGCGCAGCATCGTCAGCCTGAAGCACCTTGTATGGAGACTTCTTGGAATACTTGCTGACCTCCTTGCCGGAAGGCTGCACAAGAAGCATATATTCATATGAAGCGGCAGATGGTGAAACGCCGTGGTCAAGGTATGCGGATATGAAGTTACCCGAGCCTTCCTTCTTCCTGGTGTCAGAAGGAGATGTCTGGGCCTTCTTCTCCACCACAAGTCCGTAACCGTCCTTTATTATATAGAAATTCTTCTTGGTGTCTGTCAGCACCACCTGCTCATGCTTAGGATGACGGTAATTATACGGAAATACATCCGTATAGAGTTCATTTATATCCACCTCCTCATTCTTGTCCGTCAGCAGGAGCTGATAGAGGGTGGTCTCTGTAGGGAAGGACGAGTTATTGGTAATGCCGGTGCCGATGTGCACAATCCTGTTGTCGAAACAGAAGACACTCTTCGTTGCAGTCGCTCCTGCGCAGAAATTAGGCCTGTCCTTCTCCACATATGTAAACGCCAGACATCCGTTCATACCCTCAAGAGACGACACTCCAGGGAAACGCGAGTCGTTCCTCTCCATCAGAGTACCCTTTATAGGGCTGTCAAGCTTGTCGAAAGGCAGATGAATGGCTGTGGATCCGGGATAACGGTTCCAGTCCCATCCTTCCTGGACATATCCGCTCGCCTCAGCGCCCTCTATGCCGATCACCTGTGCTGTTCCATAGCTCTGATAGCGACCGAACCTATTGTCCGCAGCATATATCTCCGAGCCCCACACATCACTGTTATATCCCTTTAAAGTAAGCATCCAATCACCTCTCCTGTGGATACCGAATGCACCATAATTATATACACGGAATCCTGCTGCAGGGGAAGCCGCCTTGATTCCCATCTTCTTGAAGCGTGCAAGCAGTTCCTTATCCTTGCCTCCGAGGGAAATGTAGGTGGCGGCCAGTTCCGGATCCGCCTCCATGCCGCTTCCGGTGAGATCTCCCAAAAGCGCCAGGCGTGCAAATGCAGTGACATCTCTTTCAGGAATATGCCCGTTGAAAGGGTGACGTCCGCACACTCCTATTCCCCAATCACGCAGATTGGTATAATCGTTCATTGTCATCAGAGTATGCTTGAACACCTTCCGCGCATCCTCGGTAATGACGAAGTCAGTTCCTTCGGTAAAGAAGCAGAAATCGCCAAGAACAGCAAACGCTCCTTTAGAATAACCCGGGTAATGACCTCCATGATGGAATGATGTTCCATCCACCTTGATACCACCTACAGTACCATCTGTGTAACGGAGCGACCCTGAGGTCCACTCACCGAGGGCCTTCATAAGCGCATACTTCTTCTCATCGGTATCCTGAAGCATTGCAGAAATCACCTTTGCATTATGCAGGGTATGCCATGCATCCAGGATTCCGTCACGGGTCTGTTCGTATGGCATCCTGGTTTCCTGAATACCGCTCCAATATGTCAATGTCTTTATATATTCATGAAGTTTACCAGCTTCAGAAAGAGGCTTGCGAAGGATCCAGAGGCCTTTGTAAAGTTCGCGGATCTGATAACCATAGTGATGGTTGGTTCCCCATCCGCTGCCGTATGCAAATCCCTGGTCAAGAGCATGATCCATGGCATCGATAACTCTCGGAACATTGGATGTATTGCCTGTATACATATAATCCAGAGCACACCAATACACAATCTCCTGAATGAATCTGATTCTCATCTCGCCCAGAGAATTATTGAATTCATCATCACACAAAAGAGGCGCACCTGTCACACTGCCGTCCGGACGTCTTCCTATCTTATACTTGGCAAAATGGGCGTCCACCCTCTTCAGGAGCGTACCTGCAGTGTATTCCTTTCCCGGATTTCCGGTAGCAGCCCACGCATCCATCCTTTCCTCCACCTTACGAAGCATCTGCTTCTTGGCCTCGTCAATAGGCTTTATCTCAATCTCTGGATACTGCTCCCACTCCCAAAGACGGCACCACTGCCACATATCCCTTTCCAGATTCCAGTTATTCTGAGGAATCTGCATATCCGGAGTAATCTGGTTATGAAGCTTTCCCTTGGAGAATGTCACCCTATCAATGTAAATAGTGCCGACAGGAGCCGATGCAGGAGGAGTTATGGTCATGTGGGCCACATTAGTCCTGCGGTCCTTAGCCTTTGCATCTCCATAATGGCCGTCAGCTGTGCACATATCGATATACTTGATCCATATGGCCCTCCATCCGGTGAAGTCCGCATTGAAATTGAAGTGACATATCTCCTGGCCACCCCAATCGACAAAGGCAAAACGCAGAGGATCCTTCATAGGTGCGGTATTATATACCCACATCATAAGTCCGGCCCCATTGGCCTTCATGGAAGCCTCAATATCAGAAAAATTCATGAACACCAGTTCCGACTGACCTGTCCATGAATACTTCACAGAGGATGCGCCGTCTTTGAACTTATCTGCAGACCATTCAGCTGCACCCCCGCCATTAACCTTGATAAAATGTGGAAAACCGTCCTCAAAACCATACTGGGCATTGATTGCCGCAAAAGCGTTGAACGTCAAAAGTGCCAACAAAAAAGAGATGAAAATACGCCTTGTCATGACAATATTATATAAGTACGCAAATATAGGTAATTTTATTATTTTCGCAGCAATTTATCTTAAAAACCATATTGCAGAAAAAATACTGAAAGCCATATTAGAAATTCTGCTTTTATTTTATAACTTTGCAGAATTATTGAATTGACCGGAAACAATATTAACAAAACAATAACCCGACATGAAGAACATACTTCTACCGATGCTGCTCATCGCAGCACTTACAATTTCTTGCACCGGCAGAAACGACATCATCCAGGAAAACATCAGGCATGCAGAGGCTCAGCTCGCATACCTCATCGAAGCTTCAGAAGCCGGAGACACTCTCAGAATCCCTTCAACCTACAAGCACGGTGAAATAGAATTCGTGCCTACAGACGACTGGGTAAGCGGTTTCTTTGCAGGTACACTCTGGTATATGTACGAACTCACCGGAAAGGAATACTATGCAGAGCAGGCTCAGAAGCACACAGAGATCCTTCACGATATCCAATATCTCAAATGGCACCATGACGTAGGCTTCATGGTATATGACAGCTACGGCAACGGACTTCGCCTGAAGAACATCCCGGGATACGACACAGTGCTCGTCAACACTGCCAAGTCGCTTGCAACAAGATTCCGCCCGGCAGCAGGCATCATCCAGTCATGGAACACCCACAACCCTGCACAGTGGCAGGCTCACAGAGGTTGGAAGTGTCCTGTGATCATCGACAACATGATGAACCTCGAGCTTTTCTTCAAGGTCAGCGAAATGACAGGCGACGACACATACAGGAAGATCGCCATGAGCCACGCAGACAAGACTCTCGAGAATCACTACCGCGACGACTTCAGCACCTACCACGTTGTGGACTACGATGACGAGACTGGAGAAGTCCGCCGCAAATGCACTGCACAGGGCATCGCAGACGAGTCGCGTTGGGCACGAGGACAGGCATGGTCAATCTACGGCTTCACTGTAGCATACCGCTTCACAGGAGAGGAAAGATATATCCAGAGAGCGAAGGATATCGCAGATTATCTCCTTATTAACGAGGATAACATGCCGGAAGACATGATTCCGCTCTGGGACTTCGACGTAGTTGAATTTGCAAACAACGAAGAAGAAATGGTGAAGCTTTTCAACGACAAGGACGCAATGCTTCCTTACACAGAAATCAGAGACGTTTCATCGGCATCAATCATAGCATCGGCTTTATATGAACTTTACTGGTACACCAAGACAGAACTTTACAAGGAAAAGGCCGACAAGATGATCGAATCCCTGTCAAAGGCTCCGTACAGAGCTGAGGTTGGCACAAACGGAGGATTCCTCTTCAAACATTCAGTCGGAAGTCTTCCTCACTCAGTCCTCAACATTCAGGCAGGAAGGACCAAAGACCACAACATCGACGTTCCTCTCAACTACGCTGACTACTACTTCCTCGAGGCACTCCTCCGCAAGGG
The DNA here is from genome assembly GCA_947367315.1 of uncultured Bacteroidales bacterium. Lineage (GTDB taxonomy): Bacteria > Bacteroidota > Bacteroidia > Bacteroidales > UBA932 > Cryptobacteroides. The sequence goes on from CANBDX010000014.1 coordinate 26,455, forward strand.
ACGCGTAGAAAAGGGAGAAAATCCTATAAAATAATGACCAAAGGACTCAACTTCATACTTACTATACTTGCAGCCTCTGCACTCCTTTCATGGAGGGCGGAGGCTCAAGTCGCTGATTATGGGGAGGCCAACGGAGTGTTTTCCTTCGAGCAGTCCCCTGCTCCGGTGACTGCTGGCAAGGGGTCCACAGTGTCCGTTTCCGACTGGCACGCCAAGTTGGGAAGCCACTCCCTCCAGTGGGACTGGAAGCGTCGCAAGGCCGTGATTTCCATCCCTGGAGAGATACCTTATCTTCCGGAAAATCCCAATCCGAAGGAGACATCAGTATCTTCATTCGTATTCTGGGTCTACTCCCCTACAGCACTGAAAGGCGAACTCAGATTCTCATTTCTGAAAGACGGACAGGAGTGCTGCCACTTCACCTACAAGATGGGATTCAGAGGATGGAGAGGAGCTTGGGTCGCATTTGACCGAGACATGACCGGTACTCCAGTGACCGGCATGAACGAGGTGCGCATTACCGCACCTGAAGAGTCCAGGAAAGGCACGCTATATTTCGACGGCATCATCACATCATCATTTCAGGATGTGCGCCATCACACTCCAGACTGGCAGGCCCCTTTCATAAACGAAAAGACGACATCCCACTGGCTGGTGCTCAACAACAGCTGGAAACTCCATCTGGACCTACCGCTTAAGGACAGTCTCAGCAGGGAGGACCTGAAGGACATGCAGACAGTCAGGGAAAGGTTCGTGGAGCTCGTTGCAGGGGGTAAAAAAGGTTACAAACCGGGAAAGGCGGAAGAGGTGCTTGAAAGCTACGGAATCACTTCCAATCCGGACGGAACAATCAACGGCAAGCCTGTCTATTTCGTAAGATACGGGGAGACATTCCTCAACCTCGGCATTCCTGACGCGAAGAAGACATTCGGCCGGAACGGCCAGCTGCTGCGCAAACTGAACGACCACCTGCTTCAAATAGCGACGGGTTATCTCAACTGCGAAAATCCTGAGCAGAAGGCACGGTTGGCAGAAATATACATCACCCTCACCCGCCATCTGCTTGACCAGGGATTTGCGGCAGGCAGCGGACAAGGCACACTCCACCATCTGGGCTACAGCATGCGCAACTTCTACACAGCTCCTGTCATCATGCAGGACGTGCTCAAGGAAGCCGGACTTGCCAAGCAGGTGCAGCAGGCCATGGAATGGTTCTCGGGAGTGGGAGAAGTGAAGGTGGCTCCGAAAGAGCCCGGTATGGACATTGACGCATTCAACACATCGCTGATGGGACGTATGGCATCGGTGCTGATGCTCGAGGATACGCCTTACAAATATGCCTACATGCAGGCTCTATCCAGATGGATCGACAACGGAATGAAGCACACGGAAGGTCTGAGGGCCTGCTTCAAGAGGGACGGTTCGGTAGTCCATCACAGGAAATCGTATCCTGCATATGCCACAGGCGGTTTCACGGGTGCAGTCAATGCCGTCTGGATGCTCTCCAACACAGGATTTGCCATTTCTCAGGAAAGCCATTCCAACTTGAAGGATGCCCTGATGACCATGCGATTCTACTGCTACAAGGACCTTTTCCCTCTCGCAATGTCCGGAAGACATCCTGACGGAAACGGCATGCTGGACAGAAATCATTATTACCGCCTGGCACTGGCAGGAAGCCCTGACGGAAAAGAGGTCATCGACACCCTGCTGGCGGGAACATACATGGCGCTTCCAGACCCTAAAAGGTACAGACACAGAGACACTTTCGTCCTTGCCTACCAGCTTATGGACAAGAGAAGCTGGGAATTCCAAGAAAAAGGAATCAAAAAGGCAAAAACAGAAAACAGCACAAGAACCTTCGGTTTCAACTGTTCGCTGTCACACCGTCATAACGGCAGGTTAGTGACCATCGCCGGGCACAGCAGATACCTCTGGTCTGCAGAAATATATCAGCAGGCAAACCACTACGGACGCTACCTCACCCACGGAAGCATGCAGCTTACCGGCCCTGCAGAAGGAGGGAAAGGAGGATACTCTCAGGAGGGATGGGACTGGTGTCATATTCCCGGCACAACTGCAGCAGTGTTGCCGATGGAGAAGATGAAGGCTAACGTACTGAATGTAGACGACAAATCCGGCTACGAAGAGATGCTGCTTTCAGACGAATGGTTTGCCGGAGGAGTGACACATAAGGGACAAAGCGGAGCATTCGCGATGAAACTCCACGAACATGACAAATACAACGGCTCCCTCCGCGCCCGCAAATCATTCTTCACATTTGAAAACCGTGTGATCTGTCTGGGATCGGACATAGAGAATTCCTTGGAAGGCGCACCGGTACACACAACCCTCCTCCAGCACTACACTGGTGGATTCGAGATGTCGGCAAGCTATGTGAGCGAGGACAGGAAAATAATACGTGACAACCTCTGGGATGCATATTTCATAAAAGACGGCAATGTCCGTTACTCACACGAGCTCCAGCATTCACTTCATGAAGAGACAGACGCTCCTACGGAAGGCATCTTCGAGAAGGCATATATCGATCATGGAGACGTGATTACAGACGGCAGATACGAGTACATGGTATTCATGTGCAACGAAGATAACTACAAGATGTTATTGGATACCCTTGCAATCAAAGAATATGCGAAGAATCTGCCTTACAAGGTAATCAGGCACGACAGGTCAGTACACGGAGTCGAGGACCTTCCTTCAGGTACACGTGCATATGCAGTCTTTGAAAAAGACAGAGTCGATTCGCTTGTAAAAGAATGTTCTCCTGCTATGCTGATGTACACCACCGACGGCAAGACGATGACACTCAGCGTCAGCAACCCTGACCTTGCTTTGTATGAAGGACCTTCCGACGAAGTGTACGACGAAAACGGAAAAAGAAAAGAGAGGAGCGTATATAGCCGTTCATGGATAGACAACCCATGCGGCGAAACCACGGTAACGCTCACAATTTCCGGAGTCTGGGCCGTCACCGACAGAAACGGCTGCAATGTAAGGGCAGACTACCGCGACGGCGCCACAACGCTCACATTCAGGTCGGCAGAAGCCCGCACCGAAGAAATAACACTTAAAAAGACAAGACTATGACAATGGTTAAAAAGCTGCTGATCCCCCTTTCATCCCTCGCTGTTGCAGGATGCGGGCATGCCCAGCCGGAGAGGCCAAATATTATATACGTTTTTCCAGACCAGTTCCGTAATCAGGCGATGGCCTTCTGGGACAAGCCTCAGTACTCGGAAGCCGTAGGCTGGAAAGCGGATCCGGTGCATACTCCAAGGCTCGACACATTTGCGGATGAGTCCGTAGTGCTCTCTCGAGCAATGAGCAACTGCCCTCTGAGCAGTCCGTACCGCGGCATCTTCCTCACAGGAATGTATCCGGAAAGAAACGGCATCACTCTTAACTGCATGGCTGAGAGACCGGAGAGCAGCCTGCGCGAGGACGCAGTCTGCATCAGCGACGTGCTCAACGCACAGGGATACAGCTGCGGATACATCGGCAAACTCCACGCAGACCACCCCACACCCAATGATCCGGCCAATCCTGGACATTATGTAAGCGACAGAAGACCGGAATGGGACGCATATACTCCTGCTGAAAAGCGCCACGGATATACCTACTGGTATTCATACGGCACATTCGACCAGCACAAGAATCCTCACTACTGGGACACCGACGGAGTAAAGCATGAGCCACATGTCTGGTCTGTCGGGCATGAAACGGACAAGGCGATCGAATTCCTGCGCAACGAAAACGGCCAGCGCAAGAAGGATGCACCGTTCTTCCTGACCATAGCATACAATCCTCCGCACAGCCCGTACGAAAGCCTTGACGACTGCATGGAAGAAGACTACAATCTATATAAGGATATGGGGCTTGACGAGCTTTATGTGCGGGACAACGCGGATACCACCCTCACCAAGGCAGACGCGGCAAGATACTACTTCGCCAACGTGACCGGAGTGGACAGGGAGTTCGGAAGGCTTCTGGACGAGCTCGATAGACTCGGACTTGCGGACAACACCATCGTGGTGTTCACATCAGACCATGGCGAGACAATGTGCAGCCAGGGCACATACGACCCGAAGAACTCCATCTACACGGAATCTTTCAACGTACCTTTTATCATAAGATATCCGGAAAAGATCCGTCCTCATGTGGACTCCACCCTGCTGAGCACTGTGGACATCATGCCTACACTGCTCTCCATGGCAGGGCTTTCGGAAGAAATTCCAGCAAGCGCCGAAGGCCGCGACCTTTCACCTGTGCTTATGGAAAACGGCCTGGAATGCAATGTCCCCGAGTCCGTTCTGTACATACGCAACGTGAACGGGCCTAAGGGAGACGACGGAATGGTAAAGGGATTCTTCCCGATAGCACGAGGAATCAAGACAGACAGATATACCTTCGAGGTGGCGATAAAGAAGAACGGCACATTGTCCGGCATCACTATCTTCGATGACATGAATGATCCTTATCAGCTGCAGAATATCGACTACAAGACATGTCCGGAACTTTTTGAAACTCTTCTGGGCATGCTGAAGAACAAGCTCGCTGAAGCCAATGACATATGGCATCGCGAAGGCACACTCGACAAACTGAATATTCTTTAACATTACATAATATGAAACAATTAGCAAGTATTACCTTAATGCTTATCATACTGGTTTCAGGCGCTGTATCATGTGCCGATACAGACGGTCTTGAGACCCAGATTGAAAATCTCGAAGGCAGAATCGCCGCTTTGGAGAAGACTGTCGGAGAAGTGAACGGCAATACAATTGCCATCAAGAAGCTCTATCAGGAGAACACGCTTATTGTGGGACTGACAGAACTTGAACATGGTTATGAACTTGAGCTCAGCGACGGAACAGTAATCAAGGTCACTGACGGAGTAAATGCACCGGGCATCGTCCCTATCATAGGACTTGATGAGCATGGCAACTGGGTGATGTCTATCGACGGCGGAGAGACCTTCACTACCATCAAGGGCGCAACCAATGCCTTCAGCGAGACCGGTCAGACTCCTCAGGTAAAGATTGATGCAGAAGGCTACTGGCTAGTAAGCATCGACGGAGGCAACACCTTCTCACGCATCCTTGATGCAGACGGAAAACCAATCAGCGCCATCGACGGCATGCTTACAGGCGGAATCAGCACATTCTTCACAGATGTAAACTATGACGAAGCCAAAGGCATTCTCACAATAGTTCTCAAGACCGGCGAGACTCTGGAAATACCTGTAGTGGACACATTCTACCTCACTGTCAAAGACTACACTGCAGGAGCGACTATCTTCCTCAACCAGACCTTGACATATAAAGTTGAGGCTTCTGATGTTGCCGACGCGATGATCCAGGTACCGGAAGGATGGGATGCAGTGCTCACAGATGCTGAGTTCACCGTGACCGGACCGGCAGAAGGAAATGCAGGTGAATACGACATAAATATCGTCATCATCTCCTCTGACGGATTCATCAAGCATGTAAAGCTGACATTCACCCTCAATCCTCAGGACTTCAACTCAGCAGACTGCCAGCTCTTCAGCGACTTCCTGGCAGGGAACGAGGAGAACGTGCTTCTTGACTTCTCCTATGCAGGATACGACCATGGCGAAACCGCACCTCTTGAGGCATCAGCTCTCGGATATAAGGTATTTGACGTAACCGAGTACGGAGCAATCGCGAATGACGGCGAGTCCGACAGAGCAGCCTTCCTTGCATGCGTTGAGGCTGCAACAGGACAGAAATTCTCATCAAGCAATAAGGTCCTTACACTTGGACACAAAGAGAAGGCAAACGCTATCATCTACTTCCCTGAAGGAGAGTTCATCCTTCACACATCCGAAGACGATTTCAAAGCGGATGACGGCAAGACATACAGCCGCACCATCCAGATCCGCGCAGGAAACATCGTCCTCAGAGGAGCAGGACGCGACAAGACCATCCTTGTGATGCAGGACAAGAATCTGCCTACAGATGAGAAGACGCTTTACAGCTCGCCTCTTATGATTGATTTCAAGCACAACAGCGGACTTGGAGAAAAGGACAATGGAATAACCATCGATACACCTGTCACTAAAAATGCGGCTAAAGGAACATTTGCAGTTGAAGTCGGTTCGACTGCAGGACTTTCAGTAGGCAGATGGGTTTGCCTCAGCGTACAGAACAACGACCCTGCTTATGTAGCGAAGGAACTTGAAGCAGGAGCCCCTACTGCAGACGAACTTGCACGTATGACAGACATCGTAAACAATGGTGTGAAGGTTTACGAATATCATCAGATCAAGAAGGTCGAAGGCAACGTTGTGACATTCTACGAGCCTATCCATCATGAAGTGGACATCCAATACACTGCTTTCACTGACGCTGCCAAGCATTATAACTGGAAGCTCCTCAGCTTCCCTCACTACGAGAACGTAGGTATCGAAGACCTTACATTCAAGGGCGATGCAAAGGACAAATTCGTTCACCATGGATCATGGGAGGACGACGGAGCCTTCAAGCCTCTCGGAATGACCAGACTCGTAAACTCTTGGCTACGTCGTGTACGATTCACAAGCGTCAGCGAGGCTTGCTCGGTGACCAACTGCTCAAACGTATCGGTATATGACATCCACTTCAACGGACGCAGAGGCCACTCTTCAATCAGGTCTCAGGTCTCGACAAGGGTATTCATCGGAGCCACAACAGACGAAGCTGACGGTTATCTCATCGACAACACGTCTGTATATCAGGAAAAGGCCGGACAGTATCACGCAGTAGGTGTTTCAAAGCCTGCTATCGGAACAGTACTTTGGAGAAACGTTTGGGGAAGCGACAGCTGCTTCGAGTCACACGCCACCCAGCCACGCGCCACACTTATCGACTGCTGTCGTGGAGGATGGATGAAATACCGTCAGGGAGGAGACGAAAACCAGGTTCCGAACCATCTCGCAGACCTGACCATATGGAACTTCGAGAGCCTGACCCCTCAGGCGAGCTTCAACTGGTGGGACCACGACAGCCAGTGGTGGAAATTCCTTCCACCTGTTGTGGCAGGTTTCCACGGACAGAGCGTGACATTCGACGAATCACAGATGAAGGTAAACTTCAGCAACGGAATGCCTGTAAATCCTGAGTCCCTCTACGAGGCACAGCTCAAAAACAGGCTCGGCGCAGTGCCGGCATGGCTTAATTCATTGAAATAAAAAGACATAAACATATGAAAACAATTACAAGAATCCTTGCAGCAGCAGTCCTCGTCTCAGGTATTTCCGTAGCTTGTACAGACCTTGACGACCTCCAGCAGAAAGTGGACTCGCTGGAGAGCAGAGTGACAGCGCTCGAGACACTTATCCCTAACATCAATGCTAATGTAGAGGCACTTCAGGTGCTTGTGAACGGCACTACCATCAACAGCGCTACCCAGAAGGACGGAGTGTGGACTCTCGTTCTGAGCAACGGCGAGACCATCACCCTCACTGCCGGAAGCCTCGGAGTAGGTAACGCACCTGTGATGTCTGTAGACAAGGACGGATACTGGATAGTGGATTACGGCAACGGTGCCGAGTACGTCCTCATGAACGGGGAAAAGGTGAAGGCAGTCGGAACAGACGGCATCACCCCACAGTTCGGAGTGGACAAGGACGGATACTGGACAGTAAGCTATGATGGTGGCAAGACTTTCACTCAGGTAAAGGGAGCTGACGGCAACCCTGTCAGCGCACTCCCTTCAGGAGAAGTTCAGGACCCTTACTTCGCCGATGTAAAGCTTGAGAACGGAGTATTCACCGTAACTCTCAGAACAGGAGAGGTCCTCACAGTGCCTGTTGTGGTTGACTTCCTCTGTTCGATCGAATCAACAGGAGTCCTTACATATAACTATGGAGAGACCAAGCCATACAACGTCACAATGAAAGGCGTTGCCAGCACAATGGTTACAGCGCCAGCAGGATGGAAAGCAGTCCTCAACGAGAACGTCCTCACCGTCACAGCTCCAGCAGCTGCGACCAAGGCAACTCTCGCCGACAGCGGCAGCGACGTATGCATCCTCGCTTTCTCCACATCAGGCTATGCAGCAATAGCCAAGGTGCAGGTAAGACTCAGCGATGCTCCTGAAGCAGTCGTAACACCTATAGCATCCGTGACTGCGGGTGAGGCTACAGAGACAACCCTCACCTACGATGTAGCCCTCGTAGATGCTACTTCATATAAGTACATCCACCAGAAGGAAAGCGAGACCGCTCCTGACGCAGCAAAGATTGCAGCAGAAGGCACTGAAAGCACTGAGACAGCCCTCACATTCTCTGAGCTCGAGTCTGCAACAGCATACGTGCTCTACGTCCTCCCGATCAATGGTGAAAAGCAGGGGGCTGTGGCTGAGGGGAAGAATACTACATCAAAAAAGATGATTGCAAGCTATTATGAGCTTTATAAAGCTGGGGAAACGATTACGATCGATGGCAAGCAGTTCAGCATGGCGACACATGGAGAAGCGACTCTTATGGAGAACGATGGCAATATCACCACAAATGGTGTATATTTCCTGAAGGAAGGTGTAGCTGCAGCATATACAGGCGGTGGCGCAATCAATCAACTAATTGTGATCGGTGATAAAGAAGGCACACGCAGTACCTTCAAGACTTCGAAAGATACATATATGAAGTTGAACGACGGTGCTAAGGGAACAGGATATCTTGTATTTCACAATATTGTTTTCGATCAGAGTGCTGAAAGTACACAATATGCGATTACTGTCAATTACGACGAGTCTTTCCCACTGATCTTGTTCAGCGACTGCAAGATCATGCAGAATTCGAAAAAACCGATATTCTACATATCTTCGTCTACAAGAAGTATCGGCAATCTTATCTTCACAGATTGCGACTGTAATGTCACTCAGGCGCAGGCATTCCTTTCTACAGGAGGATCGACAGCTGAATATGGAACATACACAGTGAAAAACTGTATATTCTATGGAGACGGTAACATAAAGTTCAACCTGCATGGGGGAAATTCCGTTATTTTCCAAAACATTGTCTTCACAAATAACACATTCGTCAATGTAACAGCAAAGGACAATGTATTCTTCAACTGCGGCACTGTAGGAAACACCACTATCACGGGAAACCTGTTATTCATGAACGCAACCATGGAAGCAAACCTGAGCATCGTCTACTCCAAGAATGTAAATATCAAAGGAGGGTCTGTCAAAGATAATATCTGCTATACTGGACAAACAAACACCTTCATGGCAATCTATGGAGGCGAGGACAACTGGTTTGAAGGTGTTGAAGAGATCACTAGGCTCGAAGTCGATCCATTTACCGGCGGCACATTCGATACTGATAACGGCAAGTTTGTTCCGACAGCAGAATATGCATCATACGGAGCACAGAGATAAATAATTAAAATAACATAAACATCACAACTATGATTAAGACAGACAAGACAATTACAGACACAGCGGGCAGCTATGCTGCCCCGCTCTGCACCCTCGTGGACTTCCACAGCGAAGGGGTGCTTTGCAGTTCCTTTGAGAACTTGGGAAATGAATTTGATTATAATTGGGGAGAATAAGGAGGAACGGATTATGAAAAAGACAATCAGATTCATGCTGTATGCAGCAGTAGCTGCCGCAACAGTTTCATGCGCAGAGGAAATCGCTCCTGAGAATTCTCAGGACCGCAATAATGCCGGACTCAACCTCATTCCGATGACATTCACTGCCGGAGCAGAGGATACAGAAACCAAAGTAGTCCTTCAGGAGGATAAGAAATCAATACATTGGGAAGCAACCGACCAGATCAAGGTATTCGACGGAGTCTCAAATGAACTTGCAGCATTCACTACAACTGAAAGCGGAGCATCAGTAACTTTCTCAGGTCAAGTGAGCGAAGGAGCAGCAGGGCCGTTCTATGCCCTCTATCCTTATCAGGCAGCAGCTACATTCGGAGCTTCTACAATTAAAGCTGAATATGGAAACGTAATCACAGCTACAGTTCCTGCAGAGCAGACTGCAGTAGCGGGTGGAGTTCCCGCGAATGCATTTATTGCAGCTGCAGTTTCTGATGACAAGGACAGCTTCACCTTCAAGACAATCTGCGGTTTCATCAAGTTCCAGCTTTCGGAGGAAGATGCAGCTGGCGCTGTTGCAGTTTCAATTTCAGGCAATGACCTTGCAGCTATTGCAGGAGATGTAGAGATCTTCTTCATAAAAGCTTTCGGACAGGACTATGTAAGAGGCGCGACAAAAGATTATGTAACTCTTACTGGATCATTCAAGGCTGATACCGATTACTATTTTGCTATCCGTTCAAACAAATTCGCAAGCGGTTTCACTATGACCATCAAGTATGCTGACGGCTCATGCAAACATGTGACAACGACACAGGCTGCGCCACAGACCGTCTCACGTAACATGGTCATGAACATCGGAAAGCCTGCATTCAAGGCAGGTCTTCCAAACGACCTCTACATAGCTTGGCAGCATGGACTTAGCATTGATATTGCAGGGGAGAAACTCAACAAAGCGACTTATGGCAATGCCACCCAGATTAAGAAAGATTTTGCCAGCGAATTGGCCGGAGTTTTTTTCGTGGAACCAGGTTTCACCTTTACCACAAATTACAAAGCTGTAACAGAGCCTCTTATCGTAATCGGACGCTATGCAGACCAAAGAACAGGTCTTAAACTCGGCGGCATACAGAAACTGGATGGAACAAAAGCCCTTGTCGCCTATAAGAATCTCAACATCACATGGGACAACAACAATCAGCCGTTCCAGTCTATTTCTGACAGCAAGTGCTTTGCAATGGATAATTGTAATTTCAACCATATCAGAAATACATTTATTACGGCGACATCATTCAGCATAAATACAGTCAGCATCACAAACAGTGAGATAAAGATTGCTGGAACAAACAAATCTGCAGCATATATGTATCTGTCATCAAAAGAAACTGACAAGGGTAACAGTTCATTCACATTCAGGAATAACATTGTTTACTTTGTTCCGAGCACAGTTACAGCTATGACAGATTTCAAATGTATTGAAGTTAAAAATGCTGGAGTAGGCAACGTATACATTGAAAACAACATTTTTGACAACACAATCATTCCAAACGATTCTTTTGCAAAGTTCCTCTCTATCGACGGAGAACTTTTCATCAGGAACAATATCTTCAATAATGTTGTCACAACAGAGAAAACTTCCGGTCTTGTAGGTAAAAACACTTCCGAAACCAAACCGACCGGCGGTGAAATATCAGGCAACTTCTACTACAAGCCGACTGAGAATACAGGTATATTATCAACCAGAACAACTGGTCTGGAAACCTTGGCCAAGAACTATAATCCACAACTTGCACTTGACCCTATCCTTACAGACTGGGATCCGGCAAATGGCGAGTTCGGAATTGCTGAGACGATAACTTATTACAACTCAGGCAGCAGTCAGAATATCACCGTAAGCACCGCAGGAGTCGGAGCTCAGAGGTAACTGAGAGTATTTGCGCTTTAAGCGAAAAATTGTAAATTTGCATCCGCTAAAACGGATGCAAATTTTTAATTTTAAATATAGACGAAAATGAGAAAACACATTGTAGCAGGCAACTGGAAGATGAATACAACAGTTGCAGAGGGCGTTGAGCTCGCAAAGGCAGTAGTAGCGGCTTCAGCTGAGGTACCTGCTGACGTAAAACTTATCATTGCTCCGCCATTCACCCACCTTTATCCTGTAGCCGAGGTCGTTAAGGGCACACGTGTAGGCCTTTCGGCTCAGAACTGCGCAGACCACGTAAAGGGCGCATACACTGGAGAAGTAGCTGTAAACATGATTTCCGGTCTCGGTGCCGAGTATGTTATCCTCGGTCACTCAGAGAGAAGGGAGTACTATGGCGAGACTGACGCTACCCTCGTAGAGAAGGTAAAACTCGCTCTTGCAGAGGGCCTTTCACCTATCTTCTGCATCGGAGAGAAGAAAGAGGAGCGTGAGGCAGGCCGTCACTTCGAAGTTGTTACAGAGCAGGTAAAGAACGTTCTTTTCGAGCTTTCTGCCGAGGAGATGGCAAAGATAGTAGTAGCTTATGAGCCTGTATGGGCTATCGGAACAGGTCTCACTGCAACTGCAGAGCAGGCACAGGAGATCCACGCTGAGATCCGCAAGGTACTCGCTGAGAAATTCGGCGAACTCGCTGAGGAGATTTCTATCCTTTATGGCGGCTCATGCAAGCCATCTAACGCTAAAGAGCTTTTCGCATGTCCTGATATCGACGGAGGTCTTATCGGTGGCGCAGCTCTCAAGGCAGAGGACTTCATTGGAATCGCAGTTTCATTCTAATCTGACGATTTTTTAAGGTCTGTCCTGTTTTTAAAACTAAATCCCTCCCACGACTGCGTCGCGGGCCCCTCCCGTTCACAAGGGCACGGGCGTCCATGGTTTTAAAAACAGGACAGACCTTAAAGCATGCAATCACGAATATGAAAAATATCTATTTTATTACAATGGCATTATGTGCTGCTATAGCATGTACAGACAAGTCGGATGATGTGCTGAAAGAGAAGGTTGAAAGCTATGCCGTAGTGGAGGTTTCTTCGCCTCTTTACGATGCTCTTTCCGAGAATGACAAGAAGATCGTGGACCTGTTCCGTCAGGCCGGAGAGATTATGGACGGACTCTTCTGGAAGCAGACATTCGGAGACAAGGCAGAGATAGAGGCTCTTCCTTACAGCTATGCAAAGACCTATGCAATGATCAATTATGGTCCTTGGGATCATCTTGATGACAATAATCCTTTCGTGAAGGGGTATGGAGTAAAGCCTCTGGGATGCCGCTATTATCCGCAGGATATGACAATGGAAGAGTGGAACGCGTTCGAGGACCCGGACAAGTTCAGTCTCTATACGGTAATCCGCCGCGACGAGAACGGTGCTCTCAAGACCGTATGGTACCGCGAAGAGTACAAGGATGAGCTGGAAAAGGTATGCGCGCTTCTTGAAGAGGCTGCAATGCTCACCACCAACGAGGGCATGCGCACATATCTTACAGAGCGTGTGAAGGCTTTCCGCACAGATGACTATTTCGCCAGCGACATGGCTTGGATGGACATGAAGGACTGCAATATGGACCTGGTGATCGGCCCTATCGAGAATTATGACGACCATCTCTTCGAGGCAAAGGCCGCTTACGAATGCTTCATCCTTCTCAAGGACGAGACCCGCAGCGCCAACCTCGCAAAGTACGTGGCACTCCTCCCTACCCTCCAGCAGATGCTCCCTTGTGCGCCTGAGTACAAGACTTTCGTGCCGGGAACATCATCAGACCTGAACGTATATGACGCAATCTTCTACGCAGGAGACTGCAACGCAGGCAGCAAGACCATAGCCATCAACCTTCCGAACGACGAGAGGGTGCACGCAGCCAAGGGTGCACGCCGCCTCCAGCTATACAACAGCATGATGGCCAAGTTCAACAAGATCCTTGCACCTATAGGAGAGGTCCTCGTAGTGGAAGACCAGCAGAAGTATCTCACAGCTGACGCTTTCTTCTGGAATGTGACATTCCATGAAGTTGCTCACGGACTTGGCGTGAAGCAGACAGTGAACGGCAAGGGTACAGTGGACCAGGCGATGGGAGACCAGAAGACTTCATGGGAAGAGGCCAAGGCCGACATCCTCGGTCTGTTCATGGTGAACAAGCTCATCGAAATGGGTGAGATTACAGACATCACCAAGGAAGAGTCCATTGCGACATTCATCGCCGGAATAGTACGTTCTGTACGTTTCGGTTCGGCTTCTTCGCACGGCAAGGCCAACATGATGTGCTTCAACTATATGGAAGATCACGGAGCATTCAGCCGCAATGCTGAAGGAAGATATGTCGTGGACTTCGAGAAGGCAGAAGCAGCCATCGATTCATGGGCATCCCTCATCCTTGAGACCCAGGCTACAGGCAACTTCGAGTTCGCACAGAAATATGCCGCCGAGAACGCAAGCATCCGCGAAGCACTTGCAGCCGAAGTGGCCAAGGTGAACGAGGCAGGCATCCCACGAGATATCGTATTCGATTTCGCCTGGTAAGGCGACATATTGCGGCCATTGGTCCGCTAGTTGATATATCCGTTTCAGATTATTAAATTTTAATGATATGAAACGGATATTTTTATTGATTGCCGTGGCCGCAGCAGGCCTTTTCGCGGCAACAGAAGCAGATGCATGCACAGGAATATATCTCACGGCTCAAGATGGCAGCAGGGTTGCTGCAAGAACAGTCGAGTGGGCGGCAACACCTATGCAGTGCGGATATGTAGTCTCCCCACGCGGACATGTCCACCAGTCCTTCACCCCGACAGGCGAGAATGGAATGAAATATACCGGAGTATATGGTTATGTGGGAATCTACACAGAGTATGAGCCATTTATCGTAGAAGGGGTAAACGAAACAGGTCTGGCAGCCGGACTATTTTTCTTCCCGAACTACGGAGAATACGCGCCATATGACAAGACAGCTGACGCAAAGACAATCTGTGACATGCAGTTCGTGTCATGGGTGCTTTCACAGTTCTCCACAATAGACCAGGTGAAGGATGCCATGAGCAGAATCAATCTTGTGACACTTGACAGCAAGATTGGAGCAGTCCATTGGAGAATTATTGAGCCGAGCGGACGCATGGTGGTATTGGAAATTGTAGGCGGAGTGCCTCATTTCTATGAGAATCAACTTGGAGTACTGACAAATGCACCGGGATTTAAATGGCACCTGACCAACCTCAACAATTACATCAACATGGAGCCGGGATCAGCAGCGGACCAGACATTGAAGCCGGGAATAACGCTCCAGCCTCTGGGACATGGTAGCGGAATGCTGGGACTCCCTGGAGACTTTACCTCACCATCCAGATTTGTACGTGCGACATTCTTCCAGACCACATCTCCTACATGGGCTACAGGCAGAGAGACGGTAGTGCAGGCTTTTCATATACTGAACAATTTCGATATTCCTATCGGCAGCCAGCATGCAAAGGCAGACATTCCTAAGGGTCTTCCGAGCGCGACACAGTTCACATCGGTGACCGACCAGACTGCACTGAAGATGTATTACAGGACTGCATGGAACAGCAACATCAGATGTATCGACCTGATGAGCATTGATTTCCACAAGGTTAGATATCAGTCTCACCCTTTGGATAAGAGTCAGGAGCAGCCGGTGGAGATGATAAAGATTAATTAGGCCGCGGGGGCACTTCTGAACAATTACAGGTGATTCTCGAATCACCTGTAATTGTTCAGGTTGAGATACCAGGATTTTATTTTTCTGATTTTTTTGCATAATCTATATTGATTATC
>CANBDX010000015.1 GCA_947367315.1 uncultured Bacteroidales bacterium
GAAAGGTCTGTGATGTGGATAAGTCCGTCAACACCGCCGAGGTCAACGAATACACCGTAACCTGTGATGTTCTTGACAGTACCCTCGAGTACCTGACCCTTCTCGAGCTTGCCGATGATCTCGCTCTTCTGCTGCTCGAGCTCAGCCTCGATGAGAGCCTTGTGAGAAACGACAACGTTGCGGAACTCCTGGTTGATCTTGACGATCTTGAAGTCCATAGTTGTATCAACATACTGATCGTAGTCGCGGATAGGCTTGATATCGATCTGTGAACCTGGGAGGAATGCCTCGATTCCGAATACGTCCACGATCATACCGCCCTTTGTGCGGGTCTTCACGTAACCCTTTACGATCTCGTCTGCATTGAATGCAGCATTTACCATATCCCAAGAACGGAGCTGGCGTGCCTTCTTGTGAGAAAGGATAAGCTGACCCTTCTTGTCCTCAGTGTTCTCAACGAACACCTCAACCTTGTCACCTACTGCAAGGTCCTGGTTGTAACGGAACTCAGGAGCCATGATGACACCCTCGCTCTTGTAGCCGATGTTCACGATAACCTCTCTCTTGCTGATGGCTGTAACAACGCCCTCAACAACTTCACCCTCAACTACCTTAGAGAGTGTCTGGTTGTACTGCTCAGCGATTTCCTCAACTGAACCGCCGTAAACATCTTCGTTCTCGAACGCATCCCAGTCAAAGTTCTCTGGAGCGACTGAAGCGTTAAGAACGCTCTTCTTGGTTTCTTCTACTGCTGGAGCTGCCTCAACTTCTGGAGCAACCTCAACAACTGTCTTGTTTTCTTCCATGATTAAATTTTGAAAAACAAACTAGTGGGTTAAACATTATTTATTGTGCTTGCCCTTAGCCACTTACATAAAAGAAAGCGCGCTTCGGGTCAAAAAGCGCGCAAAAATATGGATAATTTTCGGATTTTCAAAGGGTTTCGAGAGATTTTTATTCAACAGGACCCACTACCCATCTGCCTCCGGTCTCGACCGCAACATAGCCGGCCGGAACATAGGCTGAAGGATCTTCCGGGAATGATCCGCCGGTGACCGTGATCGCATCAAGAGCCTTGTCTTCAGCTCCATAGCTGTAGAAACCGCCCCAGAGTCCGTTAAAGGTACCGCCGCTGATATTCAATGTTTCAAGATTCGTCTTGTTGGAACCTCCCGTAAGAGCTATATCTCCATTGAAGATGCCTCCGGTAACATTAATAATGACATTCCTCATGTCGTTTCCGTAGCTGTATGAATACACGGCCTGATTATATGTCTGGTCAATGCTTGTAAGCGTTCCCCCGTTTACATTCAATTTCATTACAGGAGCTACAGACGCATTGTTCGAAGCCAGCTGGATCCATACCGCACGATGTCCGCTTACCGTTCCTCCGTTGATGGTGACATCAATCTCGCCGGCGCTGCCGTTGAACATTCGTACAGCGATGTCTCCTCCTGACTGGACTATGGTCGTGCCTTCGTTTATCACAAGCTTCGCTCCATTGTAATTATCAATCACATAGGAAGCTCCACCTTTCTGGGTCTTGTTCTCGAGATACATTCCCACAAGCGTCAGGACGCCCTCATTCCTGATGGTATTGTTGGCATAGCCAGGATACGGCGGCTGCCCCTCACCTCCCCACTGGGTGTCCGGAGTCGTGGCGGCAAAGATTATGCTTCCGTTCCTTAGGGTCAGGTCCGCTCCGCCCTTCACCGAAATCAGGTATGATGCAGTGGATGAAGTCGAGGTCATCGAGATAGTATTGCCGTTCAGATCAAGAACTGCACTCTTGTCTTTCGGCAACACCAAAGGAGCGTCAAGCACCACATCCTGCTCCAGGGTAACCACTTGATTGTCCGCCACATTCAAGGCATCATGAAGGCTATGATAGACAGTACCTTCCACCTCCGCCACATAATCCACCGCAAGGGTTCCCCTCTTTGGAGTCTTCCTTTTCAGAGTCTGGTCCGTCCATGTCCTGGAAGCAAGCAGCACATCCCCGTCTATGATCTTCACCGTTATGGTCCCGTATGTGCCGAGAGGCGCCGGAATATAGAATACTCCTGCTGCCCTTGGGGTGGCATTGCTGAAATTCACTGTCACGGCATTGCCGTCAAGGTCATCCGTATTCAGCACAGGTGTCTCGTCAGAAAGTTCAGCAACGAATTCTCCGGTAATCCTCCTGTCAGCAGTAAAGACAAATTTCATGTCATCACCGCCGTCGGGAATATTGGTCACACCGATCCTGAAAAAGCTTGCAAGATGAAGCAACGTCGCACTTCCTTCATCGATTGTTCCGAACATCGGAGGGTTGAAGCTGTTCGCATCATCCTCGATGGATGCGTATGTGTATGTAGCAGGAAGGACATAAGTAAGTCGTGTGCCTGCAATAGTATGGGCTCCGGAAGGATACACGACATAATCACCGATTTCCTCAGTGAAATCCCCGGTGAACACCCCTGAAGCCTGGCCGTGAAAGCTCTCGTCAAGAACCATCTCCCTGAAACCGGCAGATGTGAGGACGCCGATCCTGTCTCCCCTATGCCAATAGAAAGAATTGTCTGCATCGAAGCCGGCACGTGTACGCACCTCCTCCTCGACGCCTACTCTAAGCGTATGGTGGTATTTCTCTCCTTCAGGTCTGGTCTTGTCCTGAAGGTCATCCCTCTGGCACGAGAATGCCAGCAATATGGCAAAAGCCATTATAAATGGTAAATTTTTCATGTTGCATCTCTTTTAATTACATATCCTCCCACCCGTTGATACCTTCACCGGTAAAGCTCGAACTCAACAAAGCCTGCTCGGTCTTCATCTCCACAATCTCCAGTTGCGGAGATTCGTATTCATTTCCAATCATCATCTTATTAATATTTAATTATACATGTATCTCCGGCCCTTATCCAGAAAAGCCTAGTTCACGACAATATCAAACTAAATACCAGAAGCCACTCCCATAATGCAATACGACTGCACCCCTACATTTGAGACCACGCATATCTATATGCAGAAATGACCGTTGTGACATAAAGGCGACTTTCCTTGTCGCAACGGTACCAAATCAGTCCAGACTCATATCCTGTCCGGGATCTGGCAGGTTTTTCCGGATGAACTCTCCTTTTTCTAAGGTGTCGTCCGGGATCTGGCAGGTTTTTCCGGATGACTCATATCCAGGAGGGGCAAAGGTATCTATACGTCATTGCGAGTCTTTCCGCACGTCATTGCTAGCGAAGCGTGGCAATCTCCTTGATGGAGTCTGATTGAAACATCCGTTATGCAGATTGCCACGTCGCACCTTGTGCTCCTCGCAATGACGTGACGGGAATGCAGAGGTTCGCAATGAAGTGACGACTGTACTCCTTTACGGATAATCAATAGATATCACAAAAAACGCAACACATGATTGCAGATGCTGAAACTTTTTATACCTTTGGGGTTCAATTTTTACAATGAAGCAATTTTCATGACGATGGACAAGAAACTCTTTCTGATAGACGGGCATTCGCTTATATTCAAGATGTACTACGCTTTTCTGCGGCATCCTATGATAAATTCCAAGGGAGCGGATATGTCCATATTGTTCGGATTCACAAAATACATCCTCGAACTGATCGAGAAGGAGAAGCCGAGCCATCTGGCCATAGCCTTCGACCCTCCGGGAGGCACTTTCAGACATGAGATGTTCCCGGATTATAAAGGCACCCGCTCCGAGACCCCGCAGCTTGTGATCGACGCGCTGGAACCGCTTTGCGAGCTGTGCAGGACCATGTGCATTCCGGTGCTGATGGTAAAGGGATTCGAGGCAGACGACGTGATAGGCTCCATGTCCAAAAGGGCCGAGAAGGAAGGGTTCACCGTCTATATGGTGACCCCGGACAAGGACTACGGACAGCTTATATCCCAGAACATACTTCAATACAAGCCTGGCAAGGCAGGAGGAGAGAACGAGATTATCGACAAGGCTAAAGTCTGCGAAAAATACGGCATACAGAAGCCGGAGCAGGTAGTGGAGATCCTGACAATATGCGGAGACGCATCGGATAACGTGCCGGGCGTGAAGGGAGTCGGAGAAGTGGGAGCAGGAAAGCTGATTTCGAAATTCGGCACCGTGGAGGGAATCTACAGTCATCTGGACCAGCTGACCCCGAAGCAGAGGGAAGCCTTCGAGAATGCCAGGGACCATATCCGCATGAGCCACGACCTTGTCACAATCAGGACAGACATCCCGCTTGATGTCACGGCAAAGGACATGGAGGTGGACTGCTGCTATGATCCTCAGGTGGCGGACCTCTTCGAAAAATATGAGTTCGGCTCGCTGAGGAAGTTCCTCGGAAATGTGCAGCCTACAGTCCCAAAGGAAGAGAAACACCTTATATATAAGGAAGTATCTCCGGAGGAACTGTGCCGCAAGGCGATTGAAAACGGAAAGTGCGCTCTGGTCACAGAAGGCGACGCACCGGGAATATTCGCAGGCATAAGCAGAATCATCGCGGCAACAGAAAATGACGGGGAATGCATTGTGGCAGAAGGAAATCCCGCCGGCTTCGCAAGCCTGCTTGCATCGGAGGATACTGCGAAATACGGCTATGACCTCAAGGCACAGAAGAACCTGCTCGTAAACAACGGCTCCGACATATGCGGAAAGCTCATGGACATAGAGCTGATGCACTATCTCATCAACCCGGAAAAGAGCCACAAGATAGAAATTCTGACCAAGACCTACCTTGAGATAAATCTCGAGGAGGGCAGCCGTCAGGAGCAGGAGCCGCAGACCTTGTCACTCTTCGACGAGGCCCCTGAGGAAGAAGCAAGACCGGACCGCTATCCGGAAGCCGCAGCAACATTTCTTCTTGGAGAGAAAATACAGAACGAGCTTGGTGAACTCGGCCTTCAGAATCTTTACGATACCATGGAAGAGCCTCTGCTGAAGGTGCTTTCAAAGATGGAAATTGAGGGCGTGAAGATAGACCTCGCACAGCTCAGAAGATATGCTTCGGAGCTTGCGGCAGAGATGAACGAAATACAGGAGAAGGTCCGCGAAATGGCGGAAGACCCCAACCTCAACATCCTTTCACCTAAACAGATAGGAGTGCTTCTTTTTGAAAAGCTCAAGCTCGACCCGAAGATAAAGCCTAAGTCAGGTGTACGCTACAGCTACCCTACCGACGAAGACACGCTGAGCACGCTCGCAGACAGGCATCCTATCATAAACGAGATACTTGAATACCGCGGAGTAAAGAAACTGCTCTCTACCTACATCGAGCCGTTCCCGAACTACGTATCACCTGTGACAGGCAAGGTGCACACCACCTTCAATCAGGCGCTTACGGCCACAGGAAGGCTCAGTTCGTCGAAGCCAAATCTCCAGAACATACCGATCCGCACCGAGCGCGGCAAGGAAATCCGCAAGGCCTTCGTACCGAGCAGGCCGGACGGTCTGATAGTGTCTGCCGACTATTCTCAGATAGAACTCAGGATAATGGCGCATCTGAGCTGCGACACCCATCTGATCGAGGCCTTCAGAAACGGTCAGGACGTGCATGCGATCACAGCCGCGAAGATATTCGGAATTTCGCCAGAGGAAGTGACCCCAGACCAGAGAAGGATAGCCAAGACAGCCAATTTCGGCATCATGTACGGCATCTCCGCTTTCGGACTTTCACAGAGACTTCACATCGGCAGAGCCGAGGCCAAGAAGATCATCGAAGACTATTTCGCCAACTTCCCTGCGATATCCGCATATATCAACGACACTGTAGCTGCCGCAAGGGAAACCGGATATGTAGAAACCCTTTTCGGACGCAGGAGATATCTGCCGGACATCGACTCCAGGAATGCCACGGTCAGGGCCCTGGCAGAAAGAAACGCCATCAATGCACCGATCCAGGGCACATCGGCCGACATCATAAAGCTGGCCATGGTGAATGTGGACAGAAGGATAGCCGGGGAAGGCCTCCGAAGCAGGATGGTGCTCCAGATACATGACGAACTTGTGTTCGACGCCGTTGCCGACGAAGTCACAAGGCTGGAGCAGATCGTAAGAGAAGAAATGGAGAATGTAATTAGTCTTTCCATACCTTTAACAGTAGAATGCAATCATGGAAACAACTGGCTCGAAGCTCACTAATCTTCCGGACACGGACCTCGTAGGCCTGGCTCTCGAACAGAACCAGGCGGCATATATTGTCCTCTATACCAGATACAACGCCGGCGTGAAAAGCCACATCTCGCGCTATGTATCACAGAAGGAGGATGTGGAAGACATCTGTCTGGAAAGCTTCCAGAAGGCATTCAGCCAGATAGCCACCTACAACCCTGAATACAAGTTCTCCACATGGCTGTACAGAATCGCCAGGAACACCGCCTTCGACCATCTGAGCAGGCACGACAGGGAGAAGAACAACATGCCGACGACTTCGATTAACGAGGATTTTGCCGAGCTGAAGGAACTTCCTGCCACGATGCATAACCCCGAGGAGGATATCATCAACCAGCAGGAGTATGACAAGTGGCTCAACAACATAGAAAAGCTCAAGGACGACTATTACACCGTAGCAAAGATGAATCTGATAGACAATTTCGGTTACAAGGAGATAGCAGACGCGCTGGAGATGCCTATCAACACGGTAAAGACAAAGATACGCCGCGCCAAGGCCCAGCTTCTCAAGATGATGGATTATTCAGACGAATTATTATAAGATATCATGACATACGAAGAATTCAATAATATAATAAAGGAACGTTTTCCAGAAGTGACCGAAGGCCAGATGGAGCAGTTCCGCATGATGGAAGGCCTCTACAGGGAATGGAACGCGAAGATCAATGTGGTCTCACGAAAGGATATAGACGAGCTGTACAGACATCATGTGCTGCATTCGCTTGGCATAGCAGCATATATAAAGACAAATATGCCTCATGTGTATGAGCATCTCCGTGGAGAAGGTGCATACAGCATCGCGCCTCCATTGAAGATACTGGACCTCGGTACGGGAGGTGGCTTTCCGGGAATTCCTCTTTCCGTGATATTCCCCAACGGAGAATTCACGCTCTGCGACTCGATAGGGAAGAAGATCATCGTCGCTACCGAAGTGTCGAAAGGGCTTGGGCTGAAGAATGTGAAGACCATCAATGCACGCGCAGAGTCGCTGCCCGAGACCTTTGACTATATAGTCTCAAGAGCTGTGACTTCGCTGGACAACTTCATGCCATGGGTAAAGGGAAAATATTCCGAGGGCATCCTGTATCTGAAGGGCGGAGACCTTGCTGAAGAGATCTCCACGGCCATGGCTCGCCACAAGATGAGGAAGGGTTCCGTGAGCATCTGGCCCATATCTTCGTGGACAGATGACCCGTTTTTCGAGACCAAGTATGTAATATATATAGAAAGGTAGAAGAAAATTCAATAAAATTTTGCAAATAAAATCAAAAGTGCTACCTTTGCACTCCCAATTTTGTAGGAAAATATAAAAATATCTAGATATGAAAAGAACATTCCAACCATCACAGCGCAAGCGTCGCAACAAACACGGCTTCCGCGAGCGCATGTCGACTCCTAACGGACGTCGCGTTTTGGCAGCTCGCCGTCGTCGCGGCCGCAAGAAACTGACAGTATCATCTGAGGACAGATGGTAAGAGATAAGAACCCGGGCTAAACAGTCCGGGTTCTTCATTTTCATACATCTTTCTGTATCAAAACACTGCCTGCTTGGAGAATAGTATTCATAAAATCATTATCTTTGTAGGTTGCAAACGGAAAATAAGTAAAAAACATATATCATGAAGAATTTTGTAGAGGAACTCAGATGGAGAGGCATGATCCAGGACATCATGCCTGGTACAGAGGAAAAGCTTATGGAAGGATCGACTGCAGCATATGTGGGTATTGACCCGACTGCAGATTCGCTCCACATCGGACATATGGTAAGCATCATGATCCTGAAGCATTTCCAGAACTGCGGCCACAAGCCGATAGCTCTGGTGGGAGGTGCGACAGGAATGATCGGTGACCCGTCGATGAAGTCACAGGAAAGAAACCTTCTTGACGAGGCTACACTCAACCACAACGTAGCATGCATTAAAGCTCAGCTCAGCAAATTCCTCGACTTCGAGTCAGAGGCATCAAACAAGGCGGAGCTAGTGAACAACTACGACTGGATGAAGAATTTCACATTCCTTGATTTCGCACGTGAGATCGGAAAGCACATCACGGTAAACTACATGATGGCCAAGGATTCAGTGAAGAAGAGACTCTCTGGCGAGGCTCGTGACGGAATGTCGTTCACTGAGTTCACATACCAGCTCCTCCAGGGATACGACTTCCTCTACCTCTACGAGCACAAGGGGTGTACCCTCCAGATGGGTGGAGCAGACCAGTGGGGCAACATCACCACAGGTTCGGAGCTCATCCGCCGTATCCTCGGCAAGGAAGCCTTCGCACTCACCTGTCCTCTGATCACCAAGGCAGACGGCGGCAAGTTCGGAAAGACAGAGAAGGGCAACATCTGGCTCGATCCTGAGCGCACATCACCATACCAGTTCTATCAGTTCTGGCTTAACGTATCTGACTCTGACGCAGAGAAATACATCAAGATCTTCACAATGCTCAGCAAGGACGAGATCGATGCTGCCATCGCCCAGCATGCCGAGGCACCTGAGCGTCGCGAGCTCCAGAAGCTCCTCGCGAAGGAGGTTACCACCATGGTACATGGCGCAGCAGAGTATGAGAATGCAGTGGCGGCTTCACAGATGCTCTTCGGCAATGCTACCAAGGACGCCCTGATGAATCTTGACGAGAAGACATTCCTGGCAGTGTTCGACGGTGTGCCTACATTCGAGGTTGCAGCCGACAAGTTCCCTCTCGGTATCATCGACCTCCTCGCGGGAGAGTCGCAGGTGTTCCCTTCGAAGGGAGAGTGCCGCAAGATGATCCAGGCCAACGGCGTGAGCATCAACAAGGAGAAGGTGGCAGACATCAATGCCCAGATCGGAAGCGAGTCGTTCATCAACGGAAAGTACATCCTTGCACAGAAGGGTAAGAAGAATTACTTTATCATCAATATAAAATAATGGTATTGTATGCTTGAAAACTAAATCCCTCCCACGCCTTCGGCGCGGGCCCCTCCCGTTCACGAGGCCACGGGCGGCCACGGTTTTCAAACATACAATACCATTATGAAGATATTTTTATTGATGTCATAATGGGTTAACGAATATATGGAAAAGAATATCGAAAGCACCAGGCAGCTGAAGGTTGCCAAGGAGATACAGAAGGTGATGGCAGAGGTCATCCGCAGCAAGGGCATGGCGGCATTCGGAGGTGCGCTGGTGTCTGTGAGCGGGGTGAAGATCAGCCCTGACCTTTCTGTAGCAAAGATATATGTCAGCATCTTCCCTTCCGACAAGGCTGAAGCCGTGATGGAGGTCTTCCAGGAGAACTGCAAGGCGCTCCGCGGAGAGCTCGGCCACAAGATGGGCAAGCAGCTGCGCATAGTCCCTGAGATAGCATTCCTTCTCGACAGTTCCCTTGACTATGTTGAGCATATCGAGGAACTTCTGAAGAAGTAGTACATGAGACTGGCACCGTTCATAGCAGGCAGATATCTTTTCGCCAAGAAGTCACATAATGTGATCAACATCATTTCGGCGATAAGCGCCATCGGCATGGCAGTCGGAACGGCTGCACTCATCATCATACTTTCGGTTTACAACGGGTTCGACTCGCTTGTCAGGTCGCTGATGAGCAATGTCGAGCCCGATCTCATGATAACCCCTGCTGCAGGGAAGACATTTGTCCCCAAGGGTGACACCTATGACTGGATATACGACCAGCCGGCGGTAAAGAGCATGTGCTGCGTGCTTCAGGAGCAGGTCTTCATCAATTATGACGGCAAGCAGAGCCTGGCCAAGGCAAAGGGCGTGGACTGGATATACGAGGAGGAATCCCCTATCCGCAGCCACATCAAGGAAGGGGAATTCAAACTCCACAAGGGAGACATCCCTATGGCGGCGGTGGGAGCCGGACTGGCGCATGAGATGGGCATCAGATCGCATTTCCTCTCCCCTATCGAAGTCTATTACCCCTCACGGACACGCCGCATATCGATGGCTAATCCGGCCGCATCAATCGAGAGCATCAACGTCTGGCCGTCATGCCTTTTCAGCGTGAACAGCGAAATCGACCATGACCTTATCATCCTCCCGATAGAACAGATGAGGGAACTTCTCGAGTACACCGATGAAGTATCCGCAGTGGAGATCCGAACCATGGAAGGCACGTCTGCCAAGACTCTGGCGGAGCTTCAGGAAGAGATTGCATCACGCCTGGGCCCGGATTTCAAGGTACGCAACAGATTCCAGCAGAACGAGTCGCTCTACAAGATGATGAAATACGAAAAAATGGCTATCTACATGATACTCATATTCGTCATCATCATAATCGCATTCAACATTTTCGGGAGCCTTACCATGCTGATGATCGAGAAGCGTGAAGACATCATGACGCTCCGCAGCATGGGAGCAGGAGAAAGCCTCATCAGACGCATATTCATCCTTGAAGGATGGCTGATCTCGCTTTCAGGTCTGGCAGCAGGCATGATATTGGGCATAGGATTCTCGCTGTTCCAGCAGCACTTCGGATTCATAAAAATGCCCGGACATTTCGTTGTCCAGGCATATCCTGTAATCTTGTCTTGGTCTGACATTCTGATCACTGCTGCAGGAGTCGCTGTCATCGGCTATCTCATAGCCCTCATCCCTACAGCATCCCTCAAAAGGCATTAGGCCTTCTTCGACTGCACATATTCATGGATGGCTGCAGCGGCCTTGCGTCCTGCACCCATAGCAAGAATCACGGTTGCTGCACCTGTCACGGCATCACCGCCGGCAAACACGCCTTCACGGGTGGTGGCACCGTTCTCATCCGCAACGAGACATCCGCGGCGGTTGGTCTCAAGACCTGCAGTAGTTCTCGCAATCAGAGGATTCGGTGATGTTCCGAGCGACATGATCACGGTCTCAGTCTCGATTTCGAATTCAGAGCCAGGCACAGCCACAGGACTGCGACGTCCGCTTTCATCCGGCTCGCCAAGCTCCATACGGATGCACCTTACCGCACGGACCCATCCTTTCTCGTCGCCGAGGATCTCCACTGGATTGGTAAGCATCGCGAACTGTATGCCCTCCTCCTTCGCATGATGCACTTCCTCGCGACGTGCCGGAAGCTCATTCTCGGTACGGCGATATACGATGGTGGTCTCGGCGCCAAGACGAAGCGCAGTACGTGCAGCGTCCATAGCCACATTTCCTCCACCCACGACAACAACCTTCTTTCCTGCATGGATAGGAGTCATATAGTCGTTGCGATATGCCTTCATGAGGTTGTTGCGCGTAAGGAACTCATTAGCCGAGCAGACTCCGTTGAGATTCTCGCCCGGAATACCCATGAACTTAGGAAGTCCGGCACCCGAACCGACGAACACCGCATCGAATCCTTCACCGTCAAGAAGATCATCGATCTTTACAGTCCTTCCTGCAACCACATTAGTCTCTATCTTCACTCCGAGGGCCTTCACGGCATTGATCTCGGCCTCCACAACTTCGTCCTTAGGAAGACGGAACTCCGGAATACCATATACAAGCACACCACCTGCACGATGAAGAGCCTCGAATATAGTCACCTCGTAGCCGAGCTTCGCAAGGTCGGATGCACATGCCAGACCCGCAGGGCCGCTGCCGATGACTGCAATCCTATGGCCGTTTGAAGGAACTGCCTCGGGTGCAGGACCTCCGTTCTGACGGCTCCAGTCAGCCACAAATCTCTCAAGCTTTCCTATAGCCACCGGTTCGCTCTTGATGCCGAGGATACAGCTACCCTCGCACTGAGTCTCCTGAGGACACACACGTCCGCAGATTGCAGGAAGCGATGAATCCTGAGCTATCACAGATGCAGCCGCAGAGAAATCGCCCTCCGCCACCTTTGCGATAAACTCCGGAATCTTCACGCTTACCGGGCATGCAGCCACGCAGCGCGGATTCCTGCAGTTGAGACATCTGGAAGCCTCCAGCTGGGCCTCCTCCACATTATATCCGTAGCAGACCTCTTCGAAATTGGTCGCACGTACCTTTGGCTCCTGTTCTCTGACAGGCACTCTTGGAATCCTGTTTGCCATTATTTCCCCCTCCCTATTCTGCAAGTGTGATGTTCATTGGCCTCGGTTTCCTCAGCCTTATACATTCCCTGACGGCGCATAGCCTCGTCGAAATCCACATCGTATCCGTTGAACTCCGGTCCTTCCACACACGCGAAGCGGGTCTTTCCGGCGACGGTCACGCGGCATGCTCCGCACATTCCGGTACCATCCACCATCAAGGTGTTAAGACTGACGATTACAGGAAGTTCCAGTTTCTTACATGTAAGGGTTGCAAACTTCATCATGATCATAGGCCCTATGGCCACAGCCTGATCATATTTCTTTCCGTCCTCGACAACAAGCTTTTCAAGCATTGCCGTAACCAGACCCTTGAAACCTGCCGAGCCGTCATCAGTACAGAGATATAGATTGTCGCAGACAGCCTCCATCTCCTCCCTGTAGATCACGAGGTCCCTGGTCTTGGCACCGACGATGACATCCACTGCCACGCCGTGCTCGTGCAGCCACTTCACCTGCGGATATACAGGCGCCGTACCGACTCCTCCGGCGATGAAGATATATCTCTTGCCCTTAAGTTCATCCTCTGTCATCTCCGTAAAGTCCGAAGGTATTCCGAGAGGGCCTACAACATCTGCAAAAGCCTCTCCTGCCTCGAAAGAGATAATTTCCGAAGATGAAGCTCCAATCTGCTGGGTCACAATGGTAACAGTGCCTTCAGCCTTATCATAATCACTGACAGTCAGCGGGATACGTTCTCCGTTCTCACTTGCACGCACGATAAGGAACTGTCCGGGAAGGGCGGAAGCCGCAAGACGCGGCGCATACACCTTCATCCGGCAGATTGTCGGCGTGAGCATTTCCTTGGTTCTGATTTCGTACATAATATTATGGGTTATGATTCCGGTATATACCGGTAGATTCTTAGTGCTTATGCTGATGGCCGTGGTGATGCTCATGGTTGCACTCCTCACCCGGCGCCACAACGCCCTCCACAGGATAACCGAGCTCAACGATTGCCTTCTTCAGAGTATCTTCGGAAGTCTTTGATGCATCATACTTTATATATACGGTCTGGTGGTCAAGAGATACCTTCAGGTCCTTCACGCCCTTCTCGAAAGCGATGTTCTCTTCTACCTTCTTCACACAGTTCGCGCAATGAAGATGCACCCTGAAAGTGACTTCACGGATATCCTTCTGTTTCTTCAGTGCATGCCTTTTGTTCCTTGGCGTAATGGTAGCCTCCTGTGCCTGCGGGTCTGATGCATTTGGCTGGGCAGCCTCTGCTGAGAAAGCAGCCATAGCTGCAATAATGATAACAAATATTCTTTTCATAGTATGCAAAGTTAATGTTTTGTGATTCTTAAATTATAACATTTCCGGATAAATTATATAAATATAGTCCGAATCTGCATTATGCCTTCTTCCAAAGAGTGAAACGGAAACCGATATGGGCCTTTATACCCATGAGAGGTCCCCATATGCAGCTTGCATCAAACGAAGCCTGACGAGGATTGTCACCCCCTACGATAGGATTCTTCTGAGTGAAGTTTGTGAGATTCTCGGCACCGACATACACATCCCATCCCTTGAAGCGACGGGTAATCTGGGCATACAGCAGAGGATACACCGGTGAATAATACTTGCCGTTCTTCTCGGTTATGCCATCCATTCCCTTCATGAACTCATACACACGGCACGGGCCGTTCATGGATGCGGTGAAGTCAAATATCCATTTGTTCAGACGTGTCGCATACTGAAGGTTAAGCACACCCTTGTATCGTCCTGTCATAGGTTTCTCCACAAGTCCCTTGCCCTCGAGCTCTATCATGGCATTGGTATAGCGGAATGTGGCGGTCACATTGAAGCCTTCGAAAGGATCCACAGAGAAGTCCACCTGATAGTTGTCTGTATAAGAGCGCTTTCCGTCAAGAGGATAGAACCATATCTCGCCTGGATCCCTTTCATAATCCACCACCATCTGCTGGCCGAACTGGGTCCTGAAGTAGTCGAAGCTGAGGTAAGTGTTCGAAGATGCTCCGAAAGGCATGTAATAAGTGAGGTTTCCTCCGACAGTCCATGCATCTTCAAGAATATGTCCGTCATATGCTCCCTTGAACTGCTTTCCTGTGGAGAACACTCCGATATTGTCCACAAGAGGGGTAGAATACCTGAGCCCGCGTCCGCCGTTCGCCCTGATCACGATTTCATCGATAGGCATGTATTTGAGAGTAACACGCGGAGACACATTGAAGCCATGGCCGTGGAACCAGTCTCCGCGAAGTCCTGCAATAGCAGTCACCTTCTCACCGTAATGATAGGTATATTCTCCGAATGCACCCGCGTTCATAAGGTCGGTGACCGTGTTGAAGGCCACATCCTGAAGCACGACTTCCCTCCTGAAGTCCTCGTCATACCTGTCGAAGGTACCGTTAAGTCCGAGAGTGAATCTGTGCGAGTCGTTTATGACATTCTGATACAGGAGGTTGGCAAATGCGGAATGCTGCCCTGCGATATATTTTGTGGAGCCGAAATAGGAATCCATGTCCTGGTAGGCATAGTCTGCGATCAGCGCGATATTCTGGGAATTGTCTTCATTGAGAGGCACACCTACCTTTACATATCCGTTGATAGAACGGTTGAGGATATCCGAGCCCCATGGGTCGATGCTGCCCGTATTCTGAAGAGTATATGACTTGTAGTCATACATCACTTCCCTTCCCTCGGCGTCCTTCAGCACCTGTCCTCCGAGGCGGGTATCCTGAAGGGCCCTCACTCCGAAGCGTACCTGAATACCGTTTTCCGCCTGATAGAGCCAGCGGTTCGCAAGGTTGAACTGAAGCATCATAGGCTCGTCGAGGAAGCCGTCTGAATTCATGTCATGTGTGGAGACATTTCCTGACACATGTCCGAGGATCACCGTGCTCCATTTATATCCCATCTGAAGGGACGAGGCGATATTGAAGTCCATCTTCGTGTCGCTCATGACTGCGGCATTGATGAAGAGGGGCTTTTCATCGGTAGGTTTGCGGTGCTCCATGTTGATCTGTCCTGTCATGCACTCCACGCCGTTGATTACAGATGACGAGCCCTTGGCGATCTGGATGCTCTCCAGCCACTGGCCCGGTACATATGACAGTCCGAAAGGCGCGGAAAGGCCACGCATCACAGGACGTGTCTCGTCAAGCATCTGCGTATATATGCCGGAAAGGCCGAGGAGGCGGATCTGGCGAGCGCCGGTCACGGCATCCGAATATCCGACTGTCACACTTGCGGAGTTCTCGAAGCTCTCTGCAAGATTGCAGCATGCCATCTTGCAGAGGCCTGCGGCCGAAATGACCTCGGTCCTGAGTTCCTTTCCCTTCGAGAGGAAATTTCCTGCCTGACGCGCCACGAAGACTGCAGCATCAAGGCTGTCCTGACGTTCTCCGTAGATACCGGTAGTATCCACAGGAAAATCCTGCGCAGCAGCATTGTGGAACATGACGCACAATGCACATAAAAATATAGATAAACGTTTCATGATTGATTCTTTTGATCTGATTGATTATAGACTGTATTGAGGCCGATAAGTCTGTGACCTCTCCGTGAACATACCCGGACCGGACTTTTTCCGCGGCCGGGGCATAGGATCATCAATCAGATACGCCAGACAGAGAACAGGGCCTGGCTGCAGGATATCCGGAACCTGGAATCCAGCCACAATGAGACACGTTCTAAAGACACGGATGCCTTAGGCGCAGGGGCAAATATATAGTCTGCATTGCAATGAAAGCACAAGCTGCTCAAATCTCCGGATTCACGGGAAGGATCGGAAGTACTTCCGGTTATGGCCAGAGCCTGATAATCATCGGTACAGCAGTGTTGAGGATAGCTCACAACTGTCTCTTCTGAATGATGATGTCCGCAGGTGCAGTCATGATGTTCATGCCCACATCCATGGTCTGGATGAATGTCTTCACATGAGGTTCCTTTTACGAATGTAGCGATAAAGGATCGTCCGCTGGCATTGCATGTATGCACATCAAAACCTATGATACCCAATGAGTACCATACCAAAGCCATGACGGCCGCAATCTTTATGAAAATCATCTTCATCACAACCTGCAAAGATAGAAATTATACCGATTTTCACAAAGAGCTATACTATATAAATATATTTTATATAACTTTGAATGATAATTGCTTTGAAGATTTCCACAGTGTAAGCCATGCTTCAAATCATAAAAAATCAACGAAGCAGATGCGTAATACAGACATAAAATAAATTTAAAACATACACCATGAAAAATTTTGTTAAGATGACTCTTGCCACACTTACCGGACTTCTCATATTCGGTATCGTGGCTTTCTTCCTCTTCTTTGGAATGATCGGAGCCGTAGCGGCTTTGGGTGACACCCAACCGGTGATGCCTGAACAGGCTGTCCTTAAAATAGACATGTCCACTATGGCTCTGGCTGAGCAGACAACCGAAGCAGACCCGCTGACAATGCTCCAGAACGCAGAGACAATATCACCTGTGGGTATCTACAGCGCAGTAAGCGCTATAAAGGCTGCGGCTCAGGATCCTGCAGTAAAGTTCATATACATGAAGCCGGACGGTGTAATCGGAGGATTCGCACAGATAGAGGAATTCAGAAAAGCCCTTGCAGACTTCCGCAACAGCGGCAAGGCCATTGTTTCATACATCGAGAATCCCAGCAACGGCAGCTACTACCTCGCGTCAGTTTCCGACAAAGTCTATATGACATGCCATGACGGAGGTATGAACATGTTCACAGGTATTTCATCACAGATGATATTCCTCAAGGATATTCTCGACAGACTCGGAGTCAATGTCCAGCTCATCAGACACGGTAAATACAAATCGGCCGGAGAAATGTTCGTCAGAAGCACCTCCAGCAAGGAGAATATGGAACAGAACAAGGCCATGATCACATCTATCTGGGAGAATTGGGCAAAGGAAATCGCCTCGTCAAGAGGCATCACTGTAGATAACCTCAATGCAATGCTTGACAATCTCGAGCTGAACTTCCCTACAGATTTCCTTGATAAAGGACTGGTAGATGAGCTTCTGACACGTGAAGAGCTTGAAGGTAAGCTCTGCGACCTGTTCGTGGCTGAAAAACCAGAAGACATCCAGACGATTTCCCTTCAGGATTATGCATCACTTCAGACATCATTCAGTCTGAACTCCAAGGGCAAGATCGCGGTAATCTACGCCAACGGTGACATCATGGACGGTGACGACAAGAACGTAGTGGCCGGCGACAGGTATGCAAAGATTATTTCAGACGTAAGAAAAGACAGCACAATCAAAGCTGTTGTCCTTCGAGTCAATTCCCCAGGAGGAAGCGTACTCGCATCAGAGAAAATCAAGACAGAAATCGGACTTCTTCAGCAGAGAGTGCCGGTTGTTGCTTCATATGGAGACTATGCAGCATCTGGAGGATACTGGATATCATCAGGTTGCGACAAGATATTCTCAGACGCCACAACTCTTACCGGAAGCATCGGAGTATTCAGCATGATACCGGACCTCAGCAAGACTCTCAGCGACAAGGTTCATGTAAACATAACACCTGTAAACTCCAATCGTCATGCAGACATGTACAATTGCCTCAGGCCTCTTGACCCTAAAGAGGTTGCATACATGCAGGCAAATGTAGAGAAGATTTACGGAAGGTTTACGGAAATCGTCGCCGAAGGACGAGATATGACCGTTCCTCAGGTGGATAATATCGCTCAGGGAAGAGTCTGGACAGGAGCCGAAGCTCTAGAAATCGGTCTCGTAGACCAGATTGGAACTCTCGAAGACGCAATAACATGGGCGGCTCTCTCCATAGAAGGAGTATCGGATGTAAGCGAAGTGAATATAGCGGAATATCCTAAGCCGCTTACGGGAATAGAACTCCTGCTCGAGTCATTAGGCATGGGCAAAGAGAGCGTATTTGCAGGAACTCCATTCGAAAGCATCGTGAATGCATTCGGAGACATAAGTGCTGCCGATTACGGAAAAGTATTTGCGAGAATGCCATATGAGATAACGCTACGATAGCGTTATCTTAATAACCTTATATGTGTCAGGTCCTATTTTGCAGCGGTCATCGATCCTTGCGCCCAGAAGGCCTGACACATGTTGTTTTTCAGCAAGCCCCGGGGTCTGCACATCCACAATAACTATAGCTTCCTCCTTGGCACGGAAGTCATATTTAAGGTCAGCGAACAGATCGCTGACTTTCTTTTTCCCCTTCATTCCGAGAGGTATAAGCCAGTCCCCCTGCATCCAACGCCGGCAGACGAACGGAAAACGAAGAACATCAGCATCCATGACGATTACCCCGTCAGGCTGTTTCAAAGGCATACCGGCATCCCAGGGCAGCACCTCCACCTCGAATGACCTGCCGTTGAAGAAGTACTTTCCTGCAGAACGTACCGTCATTATAGGTTCGGAAAGAGTTGTGGCACGATGTTCATCCTCTCGAGGACACACCGTAAGAGAGTCTCGGCCGGTAACAAGGATATGGGTAGGAGATTCGAAGCGTTTACCGGAGAGGGTCCTTTCAGAAGACAGAAGCGCCTCCAGAGATTCCAGAGACTGGGAATTGAAACCGAAAGGAGACAGTATATAATATAATAGGTATTCCCAATGCGCCACCGCCTTCAGACGAGTCACAGAAATGACTGTGCCAGATTCATCGACTACCTCATCCGCCGCCTTACGGCACCACTGTTCCACAATATCGGAAGCTGCGGAGAAATACGAGATATCCCGGTTCAAGGTACGAACAAAAGACGGGTTGATCTTTTCAAAGAAAGGAAAGACGTCGTTACGAAGACTGTTGCGCCTGTATTCGGAAGACAAATTGGTGCTGTCGTTCCTGTATATGATTCCTTCGGCAAAGGCATAGCCCTCGATCTGCTTTCTCGTAAAATCCAGCAAAGGACGATACAGGACTACATCCGGAGCTTCACCATAAGGAAGCGCAGAGATTTCCGACATGCAGGAGAGTCCGTTCATGCCGGTTCCGCGCAACAGATTCAGCAGCAGCGTCTCGGCATTGTCATTGGCATTATGTGCCACGGCCAGCACCTTGTAGCCGTGTTCGCGGCAAAGATCAGCAAACCATCCGTATCGAAGGTCGCGGGCCGCCATCTCAATGCTTATTCCTTCAGAAGCGGCATAGCGTTTAGTATCAAAACGCGTCACATGAAGCCGCACTCCATGTCCTTCCGCCCATTCCCTGACCAGGGCTTCGTCCCCGTCGCTTTCTTCTGAGCGAAGGGAGAAGTTGCAATGAGCCACAGCGAAGTCCTCAGGCCTGAAAGTCCTCAGGAAAAGATGCGCAAGACACATAGAGTCCACTCCTCCGCTAACCGCCAGGAGGAATGGACCCTTCATGCTGCCTGTTTTCTGAACGAAACGCCTGAGCATCAGATGTTATTTTTTGTTTGCGATTGTATAGGTGAATCCGAATGCGAGAGACTCCTTGAACTGAATCCTCTGCTTTCCGGGAATACCCTGCTCAGCTTCTTCCGTAGTCTGAATCTTTACCTTATCGTCATAGATGAGGTTGGTCACGAACGTGAGGGAGAAGTACTTGGCAAGCTTCCACTCGAAACGGTTGTCCCAGTTCACACGGAGATTCTCCGGCTTGTCGAGATAGTCCGAAAAGAGCACTACCTGAGTTGAATACTTGAAATTATCATTGATGTTCGCAGCCACATCGATCTTCATCTGCGCACCGAACTCGAATCTTGAAGACTCATACTGGGATCCGTCTGTAGGGACACCTTCGGTCTTGCCTTCATACTGCTTCTTCAGAGGCATACTGTAACTTGCCCTCAAAGCCTCATCTCCCACGATCACGAAACCTCCTGTAATAGGTGCTAAGTTCACGGAGAGCCATTTCAGAGGCTTGTAATCGATACCGAGCGCGAGATTGGTGTATGCCGGAGCAAGGAATCCCGACTTCAGCTTCTTGAAGGCGATCCAGTCCTCGCGGACAGGCTTCTCATTATCACCGAAAGAAGATCCGTCTGCCTTTGTCGTAGGGGTAGGATAATCGTATGTGTTGCTGAACTGAGACTTGAAATCGTAGTTGGCAGAGAAGTAAAGCACATCCTTATATGCCTTGTAGCCCCATTTGCTCTCGAGGTATATACGGTCACTGTTCTTCTGGAAGATCGGCTTCGAAGAAGTATAAAGAAATCCGTAGTCAAGCTGGAGACGGTTGTTCCAGAACATCTCGTTGAGCTTCCAGTTTGCATTTCCGTCCACAAATCCCTGAAGGCTGACTGTATTGTCACCACCGGCAGCCCAGTTTGTAAGGGATGTCTGACCGATATTTATCTGGGTCTTGAGGTTTGTGGTCCAGTTGGTAGGCTTCTTCTCCGGTTTCTTTTCCACCTGGTCAGCGTTAGTATATGCCTGTGCAGCCTCAAGAACCGCCTTCTGCGCATCAGTCAATTCCTGGGCATATGTTCCTGCAGCCACGAACAAGGCAGCGCAAATCAAAACAATCTTTTTCATAGTGTCCGTTCATTAATATGATATTGCAAAAAGGACCCTCTGGCTGGATGGCTTGCCTGTGTAGATACACTTGCCTTCCTCCACGCACACGGCGCTGTCAACCGGGATACAGCGGATTGTAGCCTTTGTCTCTTCCTTGATCTTCTCTTCAGTCTCAGGAGTACCGTCCCAGTGGCAGAGAAGGAAGCCTCCCTTGGTAATCTCCTCCTTGAACTCCTCCCAAGTATCCACCTTGCGGATGCTCTCGTCACGGAATTTGAGGGCCTTTGCATAGATATTAGCCTGAATATCATCAAGAAGAGCGGCAATCACGTCAGCAATGCCTTCCTGAGGATGCGAAGACTTCTCACA
Source organism: uncultured Bacteroidales bacterium (assembly GCA_947367315.1). Taxonomy (GTDB): domain Bacteria; phylum Bacteroidota; class Bacteroidia; order Bacteroidales; family UBA932; genus Cryptobacteroides. Next base: position 21,029 of record CANBDX010000015.1, read on the forward strand.
TGTGTCACGGCGGGCAAGCTCCACAGTACCGTTCTCAAGGTCGCGACCTCCCATTGCAAGGCGCACCGGAACTCCCTTGAGCTCCCACTCTGCGAACTTGAAGCCAGGACGCAGAGTGTCACGTGCATCGATCTTCACGCTTATTCCCTTTGCCTCGAGCTCCTTCTTGAAGGCATCCATCTTGTCCAGGATGGCGTTGTTCACTGCCTCATCCTTTCCGGTGATAGGAACCATAACGACCTGAATAGGCGCGAGCTTAGGAGGAAGCACGAGTCCGTTGTCGTCGCCATGAGCCATGATAAGGGCACCCATAAGACGTGTGGAAACGCCCCATGATGTAGCCCATACATACTCCTGCTGGCCTTCCCTGTTGGTGAACATCACATCAAAAGCCTTTGCAAAGTTCTGACCGAGGAAATGCGACGTACCTGCCTGAAGAGCCTTTCCGTCCTGCATGAGGGCCTCTATAGTCATGGTGTCGAGAGCACCGGCGAAACGCTCGTTAGGGCTCTTGTGTCCCACAACTACAGGCACACCCATATAATTACGCGCGAAATCCGCATATACGTTCACCATCTTCATTGTCTCTTCCTCGGCCTCCTGACGGGTCGCATGAGCTGTGTGGCCTTCCTGCCAGAGGAACTCTGCGGTACGGAGGAAAAGACGTGTACGCATCTCCCAACGAACCACGTTAGCCCACTGGTTGCAGAGGATAGGGAGATCCCTCCATGAAGTCACCCAGTTCTTGTAGGTGTTCCAGATGATGGTCTCGGAAGTAGGACGTACGATGAGCTCCTCTTCAAGCTTTGCTGAAGGGTCCACCACCACGCCGTTTCCGTCAGGATCAGCCATGAGCCTGTGATGTGTCACCACAGCACATTCCTTTGCAAAACCTTCCACATGCTCCGCCTCACGGCTTAGGAAAGACTTAGGGATGAAAAGAGGGAAATAAGCATTCTGATGGCCTGTGTCCTTGAACATCTTGTCAAGCACATCCTGCATCTTCTCCCATATCGCATATCCGTAAGGCTTGATCACCATACATCCTCTTACGGCAGAACGCTCTGCCAGATCAGCCTTTACAACCAGATTATCATACCACTGAGAGTAGTTATCTGACCTTTTGGTAACTTCTTTTGCCATTGTATATTGTTTTTTATTGTTTTTATATCCATTTTTGCCTTTGCAAGCAAACCTGTACGTATTTCAGGTGTCCAAACAGATGACTCTGCCGGCGCCCAGTCACACATCAATGCCACGGTACATTTATTGCAGATGCAAACAGGTTGCGAAGATACGAAATTATTATGAATAAAATAGGAGAAACACACATGAAAAAGAGTTCAGCACTGACAATCGCCATTGCCGTAATCCTTTCATCATGCGGCACAACTGCCCGATACACCTCGTCAGACAATTCTCCGAGGTTTCAGGACGGAATATACAGCAGCGCCCCATCCATGAGAACATCTCAGGAAAAGGCAGAGGCAAAAGCCGAGACAGACGAACTTGTCAAGAAGACAAAGGAATCCGCCATCTATCTTTTAGGAGAGAAGAAGGACACCATCATGATTCCGGAGAACATGTCGGCAAGAATACAGTTCGACCAGAAGGTAGGAGGAACAGTTGTGACAGTAGGTGAAAATCCGTTTGACTGGAGATACGACCTCGAGAACAACTACGGATACTATTACGGGCCATACAGCATCGGAAGTTCATGGTACTGGAGCAGACATTACAATCCATGGTACTGGAATTCATGGGCCTACACCCCTTGGAGATATCACGGATGGTACGACCCGTTCTACATATCAGGGTGGTATGACCCTTGGTACTACGGATTCGGAGGGTGGTATGACCCTTGGTACTGCGGATGGCCTCATTACCATCACTATTGCGGATGGTACGGAGGCTGGGACCCACACTGGGGCCACCATGGTCCGGGATACCTTCCAGGAGGCGAAAGACCTGATAACGGACGCGACAGATGGCACGGGCTCAGGGCAGCCACCGGAAGCGGAAGCATAGCATCCGGAACAGGCGCAATCCGCGGAGGAAGCGGCAGCAGCGGCACCCGCATAGGAACCACCCGCGGTGAATCATCAGCAAGACCGACATCCATCACAAGACGTCCGGGGACAGACGCAAGATCAGCTTCAAGAGTCGAATCCGGTACATCCGGCGTAAGGGCGCCTCAGAAAAACGGAGTATCCGGCATCGTCAGCAAGCCATCAGACAACGGAAAGAAGCCTGCGGGAAGATACACAGGCCAGTCCAACTACCGCAAGCCTTCCACCCAGACTGCTCCGGCAAGGAACCTCACCGAGAGCAGGGACAGGATCAACAACGAAGCGCGCAGGACAGACAGCAGGGTGAAGGAAGACCGGAGCTACGACAACAGCTACGACAGGGGCACTACCTACAACCGCAGCTCGTCATACAACCGCAGTTCGTCAAGCTACAGCACGCCGTCATATAACCGCTCGTCAGGAGGCGCCGGCAGTTCGTCAGGTGGATTCAGCAGAAGCGGCGGAAGCGGTGCAGGACGTAGAAGATAATAGAGGGATTAAAACTTTGACAGTATGAAAAGTACATTTACAATAATTGCAACGGCTCTGCTGGCAGCCGCATACGCAAATGCCCAGACAGCTGCAGATGCATTCCTTTTCAGCGAAAACAACTATGAGGGAACTGCACGCACGGTGGCGATGGGAAATGCATTTACAGCACTTGGTGGAGATATCGGATCGGTTACATTCAACCCGGCAGGTACGGCAGTGGCCAAATATTCACAGTTCAGCTTCACCCCGGGCCTGACCTTCTCCAGCAACACCACGCAGGGTGTGCCTTACAACGGAGAGGAACTGACATATTTCCAGAGGCAGATGAAGAGCAGCACCACAGCCCTCAACCTACCCCAGCTTGGCATGGTAATGAACTGGAACACCAACAGGACATCCGGCCTCAAGAATGTGAGCTTCGGGTTCACCGTAAACAAGACCAATTCATGGAATGAGGATGTATATGCCAGCGGCACCAACTCCAAGACCAGTTTCATGGGAGCCATGGCAGCAGGGGCCAGCGGTCTTATTGCGGATAATCTGGCTTCGGAAGATGCCTTCTTCAACAACCAGCCTTGGAGAGATGTGGTCGGATATCAGAGCGGTATGATTTCCCCATACGCCACCGATGAGTACGGAGATCTATTCATCGGAGCAAGCGAAGCTCTCTACGACAACGGAGACATTGCTGTTCCGGGCAAACTTGCACAGACCTACGGCAGATATGTCCAGGGAGACAAATTCGAATACCTCTTCAATGCAGCAGCCAACTTCTCGGACTTCGTATATGTAGGAGCCAGCTTCGGACTCGTATCTTTAACATATGACTATCTGGAATATTTCAAGGAAGCCGCAGAGGATCCGCATGATTTTGAAAACGTATTCTCGGATGCTCAGGGAAACGAATACACAGCCTACTTCAAGGACATGCGTTTCAAGTACAACTATGAAGTGGACGGCAGCGGATACTTCGGCAAATTAGGCATACTGGTTACTCCTGGAGCCGGCATCAGGATCGGAGCTGCAATACAGACCCCATCTGTAATGAATATATACGAGCAGTGGTGTTACTATGGAGCCACAGTCTTCACCGACTCTCAATTCAATGCAGAATCGACCAGTCCATGGGGAGATTACAGCTATACTGTCATATCTCCTTACAGAGCCAACCTCGGACTTGCGTATACCATCGGCAACCTTGCTGTTGTAAGCGCGGACTATGAATTCGCGGATTACGGTCAGATGAAATTCAAGATGGACGCCGAGGAGAGGTACTATGCCGAAAAGCTAAATAAACAGATAAAGTCAGAGTATGGCCTGTCACATATGTTCAGGGCCGGAGTAGAGGTCAAGCCAATGAGAGTACTTGCCGTCAGGGCCGGATACAACCTCACGACAAGTCCCGAAAAGAACCTTCCTGTAACATTGAGACAGAATGTCTCATTCGGACTTGGATACGTATCGGATAAATCATTCTTCGCAGACGTTGCATGCAGATATGCCTTCACTACAAGCGAAAGATTTATGCCTTACAGCGATTACATCTTCGACGCAGACGACAACATAGAAGTGCCTTCGCCTGAAATAAGGAACGACCATTCACTATGGAAGGTTCTCCTTACCCTTGGTTGGAGATTCTAGGCAGTTGTTTAAGAAATAATATACTGTCCGGACCTTCATTGAAAAGGAGGTCCATTATGGACAGATCGGATTTGAAGCCGTATTTCGGGGCGAAGACCTGGAAATACGGCTTTTCCAGTCCCAGATTCTCAAGAATGACATTCTGGCGCTTAGGATGTATGACTTCCCTAAGATCGTCACACTTCACCGGACCAGTCTCAGTCATCACCACGCTGTCGCCAGAATAATCTACAGTAGTTCTGATATCCACCTTCAGTCCTATCTTTTCGACAAAAAAGGCGATAAGCCTCATATTGAGTTCGAACAATGTCTCCGGACGCGAATCCAGTATGGCGAACAATTCGTCACGATAATATTCAAAATAAGCGGACGTCATATAAGCGGACTCTATCGCCCTCTTATGCTGGTGGAGCCACGGCTTTGCATAATCCACCTTCACCTCGCTGATAAGATGCTTATGCGTCCCGTCTTCATGCCTTATAGGGAAAGAAAGGGTCTGCACACCGTCTGCCGCATAGAAACGGCAGCGATTGCGGTATGACTGTTTCTGGAAGTTCTCGCAGGCTTCGATATAAACGACAGACGGCGACAACTCCAGAGAGTTGCCGTCGCCACGTCTGCTTATCAGTCCCTCCATATCCTGAGCCATAGCCGCAAAGTAGGACACCGGAGGAAAATATGCTGTAGAAAATAGCTTTGTCACCTTAGTCTATATTACCCTTTACATCCGAGCCGAGACCTCTGATGATACCTCTCTTGGAATTCCTTACGAACTCAAGTATAGTATCTCTCTCCTCAGACTGAGGGAAGCCTCTCTCGATCTTTGCAAGCGAATCAGACACATTTGTACCGCCGTTGTAGATGATATCATAGATATCCTTGATGTTGCGGATCTGGTCTGAAGTGAATCCTCTCCTGCGGAGTCCGACGATATTCACGCCGGCATATGAAAGAGGGTCGCGTCCGCAGAGGACATAAGGCGGTACATCCTTGTTGATCTTGGAACATCCTCCCACGAAGGCATGTTTTCCGATCTTCGAGAACTGATGAGCCACAGTGCTTCCTCCAAGAGTAGCCCAATCATCAACATCAGTCTCACCGGCAATGCCCACATAGCTTACAAGGATACAGTTGTTGCCTACGGTGCAGTCATGAGCGACATGAGTATACGACATCAGGAGCACATTATTGCCGATTTTGGTCACTCCCCTTCCGCTTGCCTTTGTACCGCGGTTGATGGTAGCACACTCGCGGATGTTCACATTGTCACCGATCTCGACATATGTGACCTCGCCGTCAAACTTGAGGTCCTGTGGCACAGCTCCGATCACAGCTCCAGGAAAGACTGTACAATTCTTTCCCATCTTCACATAGTTGAAGATGGTTGCGTGAGGAAGGATCCTGGAACCGTCGCCGATCTCCACATGTTCCTCAATGTAGGCATAAGGTCCTACTTCTACGTTCTCTCCGAGCTTTGCATTCGGATGGACTGTTGCCAATGGATGTATATTTGCCATAATTTTATGTTTTATTTCTTTTGTAATGACATTCTTACTGCCTTAGCTGCATTGGTATTTATGCCGTGGCCAGCCTTCTCTGCCGTCACTTTGGCCTTCAGGAAGCCTCCGCAAAGACGAAGGTCTCCTATAAGGTCGAGAAGCTTATGTCTTGCACACTCGTTAGGGAATCTGAGATGAAGATTGCTGAGATAGCCATCCTCACGTACCTTCAGAGCAGGCACATTGAAGAGCTCGGACATCTGGTTCACCTGCTCTTCAGTCACAGGATGCTCTACAATAACAATCGCATTATCCACATCGCCACCCTTTACAAGATTGTTGGCAAAGAGGAACTGAAGCTCGTGGAAGAACACGAATGTCCTGCAGATTCCTATTTCTTCCGCATAAACCACCGAATCATCCCACTTTGCATCCTGAAGTCCCAGAACACGCGAATTGAAATCTATCTTTATGCTGTAGCTGAACTCTTCGGCAGGCTCTATTCTCACGACGGAACCTTTTTCATTGGTCATTTCAACAGGTTCCTTTATCTCTATGTATCTGCGCGGAGCGTCCTGCTGCTCGAATCCGTCATTCCAGATGGCGTCGATATAAGGCTTTGCGCTACCGTCAAGAATAGGCACCTCCACGTTATCGATCTCGATAAGGGCGTTATCCACTCCCATTCCCGTGAGAGCCGAGAGGATATGCTCTATAGTGGAAACCGAAGCCTCTCCCTTGGAGATGGTAGTGCTTCTGGCTGTGCTTGTCACATTTTCCGCCAAAGCATCCACGACTGCATCGCTGCCGATGTCGCTCCTGACAAACCGGATACCTGTATCGACAGGAGCCGGGCCCACCGTCATCCTGGCTACTTTGCCGGTGTGAAGTCCCTTTCCTTCAAACGAATAGTTCTTTCTTAAAGTCTGCTGCAACTGCATCTTATATCTCTTAACGTCATTAATCCTTACAGAAGCGCACCCACTCTGGCGCACATTAGCCTGCAAAGATAATGATTTTTTCTTAGATTCCTATTTACCAGCCTTCTTGAATTGAGCATAGCTCCTCATGTACTCCATATAAGGTATGGCAGGGGTACCGAAGAACGACTGTCCCGGCTTCTTCACGTTGCCGATCAGACCAGACTGAGCACCGAACGAAGAGTTGTCCGCCACCGTCAGATGGCCTGCTATACCGACCTGGCCTCCAAGTATGCAATGCTCCCCGAGCTTTGACGAACCGGCCACACCGGCCATAGCAGCCATCACGGTATTTCTTCCTATCTCCACGTTATGAGCCACCTGGCAGAGATTATCGATCTTCACACCCTTCCTTATCACCGTAGAGCCCATCTGCGATTTGTCTATGCATGTATTGGCGCCGATCTCCACATCATCCTCTATTATAACGTTGCCGGTATGCTCGATCTTCTTCCATGTACCGTCCTCGAGAGGCGCGAAACCGAATCCGTCGGCTCCTATTACCGCATTCGCATGGATAATGACATTGTTGCCGATGACCATGCCCGGATAGATTCGTACTCCCGGATAAATGATGCAGTTCGAGCCGATCTTCACATCATCTCCGACATAGACGTGCTCGTATATCCTGGTATAGTCACCGATCTGAGCCTTGCGGCCTACATATGCAAAATCGCCGATATAGACCTTCTTTCCGATCTTTGACGAGAACCTTACCCTGCTGCGGCATCCGCGATAACGCTTATAGGTACGCTTCTTTGCTGTCACATAGTCGAGAAGGGCAGCGACTGACGCATACGCATTCTCCACACGCACCATAGTAGCAGACACCGGCTGCTGAGGGACAAAAGTATTGTTTACGATGATTATATCTGCCTTGCACTCATAGACATAGTGCTCGTACTTGGGATTGGCGAAGAAGCATATGGTGCCAGGCTTTCCGCTTTCGATGCGGGCGAATGATGTTACCGTTGCTTCAGGATTACCTTCCACGGTTCCTCCGAGTATCTCAGCAATCTCTTTTGCCTTGAATTCCATGATTTTACAGGTTAGGTTTTAAATTTGCTTTATTATTATTTTATTCGTACATTTGCAGCGTGAGAATGATTCAGGGGGCAGCAGCCCCCTTATTTTATACATATACAGCAAGCAGATGAACGTATCAGAGATTATAGATGCAGTAAGCGGCGAAATCGTTGCACGCGGATGCTATATTGTTGATGTAAAAATCAGCAAGGACAATGACGTGGAGATTACAATGGAATCTGAGGAAGGCACAGTGGAGCTGGAGGACTGCGTGGCAGTCAGCAGATTCTTCGAAGGATGCTTTGACAGGGAGAAGGAAGATTATTCGCTCACTGTCACTTCCGCAGGCCTCGACCAGCCTTTCAAGATACTCAAGCAATACATCAAGGCTATCGGAAGCAAAGTGGAAGTGCAGCTAAAGGGAGGAAAGAAGATGGTCGCCACTCTGACTGCAGCTGACGAGGAAAGCATCACCTTGCAGTACACCGCCAAGGAAGCGGTTGAAGGAAAGAAGAAGAAGGAACTCGTGGAACATAACGACCGGTTCGCCATGGATCAGGTGAATTCCGTGAAACCGTTTATCGAATTTTAATGATCAAAAACATACATACAATGGAAAAGATTGAACTTAAAGACGCTTTTGCTGAGTTCAAGAACCAGAAGAACATCGACAGGCCTACAATGATGGGTGTGCTCGAAGATGTGTTCAGGACTCAGATAACAAAGACTTACGGATCGGCAGACAACTTTGACATCATCATCAACACAGACAAGGGTGACTGCGAGATCTATTGGAACAGAGAGGTGGTTGAAGAGGTGGAAGACCCTAACACGGAAATCGCCATCGACGATCCTGCACTCGACGACGACTACGAGATCGGAGAGACATTCGCAAAGAAGATCGAGCTGAAGGATTTCGGACGCAGAGGAATCCTCAACATCCGTCAGAATCTTCAGGGACGCATCATGGACATCGAGAAGGCAAACCTTTACAATAAGTACGTAAGCAAGATCGGCGAGATCTTCACAGGAGAGGTATACCAGACATGGGCAAAGGAAGTGCTTATCCTCGACGAGGACGGCAACGAGCTCAGACTTCCTAAGTCGGAGCAGATTCCTGGCGAGCACTTCAAGAAGAACGACACTGTAAGGGCTATCATCAAGAGTGTGGAAATGAAGAACAACACCACACCTTACATTGTTCTTTCAAGAACTACCCCTGATTTCCTCGAGAAGCTCTTCGAGCAGGAGGTTCCTGAAATCTACGATGGTCTTATCACAATAAAGAAGGTCGTACGCGTACCTGGCGAGCGTGCAAAGGTGGCTGTAGAGTCATATGACGAGAGAATCGACCCTATCGGAGCTTGTATCGGAGTGAAGGGTGCACGTATCATCGGTATCGTGAGGGAGCTTCGCAACGAGAACATCGACGTGCTCCAGTGGACAAACAACACCCAGCTCCTTATCCAGCGTGCTCTCAGTCCGGCTAAGATTTCTTCTATCGTGCTCGGAGGTGAGGAAGATAAGATCAAGGTATACATGCTTCCAGACGAGGTGAAGAAGGGTATCGGTAAGGGCGGATGCAACATCCGCCTTGCAGGCATGCTCGTGGGAAAGGAGATCGAAGTCTGGAGAGAGCTTCCTGCAGCTGACGATATGGAGGATGAGGAGGACGTACTCCTCAGCGAGTTCGATGATGTCATCGAGGGATGGATTATCGAGAAGCTCCAGAGCATCGGATGCGACACAGCCAAGAGCGTGCTGGCACTTTCAGCTGCCGACATCGCCAAGAGGGCTGACCTTGAGGACGAGACAGTGGAGGAAATCCTCGACATCCTCAGGGCTGAATTTGAAGACGAAGAATAAGAATTAAAACAAGGGGGTAATATATGGCAGAAATAAGATTAAGCAAACTTACAAAGCAGTTCAGCATCGGACTGGCGCGACTCGTCGATTTTCTCAATGAGAAAGGGGCGAATGTGGAGATGAATCCGAACGCAAAGATTTCGGACGAGTATCTCCCGGCGATCGAGGCCAAGTTCGGTGAGGACCTGAAACTGAAGAAGGACTCCGAGAAGGTCACCATCAAGCTGAAGGAAATCATCGAGATGGGATCGAAAAAGAAGTCCTCGCATGAAGAGGAGGAAGCTCCAGTAAAGGAAGTGGTGATCAAGAGCAATGCGCTCAACACAGAGCCGCAGCCTGCCAAGGAAGAGACTCCTGCAGCACCGGTAGTGAAGGAAGAACCTGCAGTACCGGCAGTAGAGCCTGTGAAAGAGGCCGCGCCTGCTGTTGAAGAAGCAGAAACGGCTGGCCCTAAGGTAATCGACAAGATTGACCTCTCTAAGTTCGAAAAGAAACCTGCAAAGACAGAGGAGAAACCGGCTGAGCCCGCCCCAACCCCAGCGGCTGAACCGGCACCGGAGCCTGTTGTCGAAGTAAAGGAAGAACCGGTTGTAGAGGCCAAGGAGGAACCGGCACCGGCGAAGCCTGAGCCAAGAGAAGTGAAGATCGAGGTTGAAAAACTTGCCGGCCCTAAGGTGGTGGACAAGATAGACCTGTCTCAGTTCGACAAGAAGAAGAAAAAGAAGAAGAGAGAGAGAATCGAGAAAGGCGGCAGTCAGAAGGTGGACGTCACCAAGGTAGAGGCGACCAACAACAGCAAGAAGGACAAGAACAACAAGCAGGGAGCTAACGCAGCTGCCCAGGGCGCAGGCAAGAAGGACAAGAAGAGCCGCCGCGACCGTGGAGGTGACAAGTTCAAGCCTATGACCGAGGCAGAGCAGGAAGAGATGCAGAAGGAAATCCAGAAGCAGATCAAGGAGACATATGCCCGCATGAACGAAGGCAAGAAGCAGAACTTCGGAGCAAAGCACAGAAAGGAGAAGAGAGAGGCTGCTTCACAGAGGATGCAGGAGGAGATGGAGATGCAGCAGCTCGAGCAGAAGGTGCTCAAGGTGACGGAGTTCGTGACAGTAAACGACCTCGCCACCCTCATGAACAACACTCCTGTGACCAAGGTAATCGGAGCCTGCATGAGCCTCGGTATGATGGTGTCCATCAACCAGCGTCTCGATGCAGAGACACTCGTGCTTGTAGCAGAGGAATTCGGATATGAGGTGGAGTTCGTGACTGCGAACCTCACCGATGCGATAGCTCAGGGAGAGATGGAGGATACAGATGAGGATCTCCTTCCACGTCCACCGGTGATCACTGTGATGGGTCACGTGGACCATGGTAAGACCTCCCTTCTCGACCATATCCGCCAGGCGAATGTAATTGCAGGTGAGGCCGGAGGAATCACACAGCACATCGGTGCATATCATGTGGAGCTTCCTGACGGACAGGAGATCACATTCCTCGACACCCCTGGACACGAGGCCTTCACGGCTATGCGTGCCCGCGGTGCGAAGATGACCGACGTTGCGATCATCATCGTGGCAGCCGACGACTGCATCATGCCTCAGACTGTGGAGGCAATCAACCACGCACAGGCGGCAGGCGTTCCGATGGTATTCGCAATCAACAAGATCGATAAGCCGGGTGCAAATCCTGAGAAGATCCGCGAGCAGCTTTCGAACATGAACATCCTTGTGGAGGACTGGGGCGGAAAGTTCCAGTGCCAGGAAATATCTGCAAAGAAGGGTATCAATGTGGATCAGCTTCTTGAGAAGGTGCTCCTTGAGGCCGAGATGCTTGAGCTCAAGGCTAACCCTAACAAGAGGGCATCAGGTGCCGTGATCGAGTCATCGCTCGACAAGGGACGCGGATACCTCGCGACAATCCTCGTGCAGAACGGCACACTCCGCGTGGGTGACGTCATGCTCTCAGGATGCTATACAGGAAAGGTCAAGGCCATGTTCAACGAGCGTGGACAGAAGGTTGAGGAGGCCGGTCCTTCGACTCCGGTTTCAGTTCTCGGTCTGAACGGAGCCCCTACAGCCGGAGAGACATTCGTCGTGATGGCTGACGAGAAGGAGGCAAAGGACATCGCCAACAAGCGTGAGCAGCTCATCCGTATCCAGGGCATCAAGACCCAGAAGCATATGACTCTCGAAGAGATCGGACGCCGTATCGCCATCGGAAACTTCAAGGAGCTCAACGTCATCGTCAAGGGAGACGTGGACGGATCGGTGGAGGCCCTTTCAGACTCTATCATCAAGCTCTCTACAGAGGAGGTGCGCGTGAATGTGATCCACAAGGCTGTGGGTGCGATCTCGGAGTCGGACATCCTTCTGGCAGCAGCTTCGGATGCCATCATCATCGGCTTCCAGGTACGTCCTATGCCTTCTGCAAGAAAGCTTGCCGAGAAGGAGGAGATCGAGATCCGTCTGTACTCAGTCATCTACGACTGTATCAACGAGCTCAAGAGCGGTATCGAGGGTATGCTCGAGCCTGAGCAGAAGGAGGTTGTCACAGCAACAGCAGAGGTTCAGGAGACCTTCAAGATCTCGAAGGTGGGTACCATTGCAGGATGTATCGTCCGCGAGGGCAAGCTCACCAGAAATGCGAAGGTGCGCGTGATCCGCGACGGCATCGTGGTGTACACCGGAGAGCTCGGCTCACTCAAGAGATTCAAGGACGATGTCAAGGAAGTTCACATGGGTATGGACTGCGGTCTGAACATCCAGGGCTACAACGACATCAAGGTCGGCGACGTTGTCGAGGCTTACAATATCGAAGAGATCAAGAGAACTCTCTAATCATCTGGATTAGAGAACTCTCTAAGATACATATATAAAGCAGGGTGTCTGCTTCTGAAGATCCTTCCCACTTGCGTGGGCCCCTTCCCTTTAAGATTCTTCGAATCTTTTCCTCCTTCGCACCTCAGCAATTCAAACAAGTTTGATTGCGTTCGGTTTGTCGTCGGGTTCGGGAGCCAATGTCTTCAGAAGCAGACACCCTGCTTTATATTATACTATCATTTATTAGTCCTGATTATATTAATCCTTCAGGTAAATGACGTTGCCGAAGCGGCCGTGCTGAGGCTGCTTAAGGCCTGTAGCATCAATAAGTGCTGGTGTGGATGACACTGATACTGGAGCGGCCAAAACAGCTGATGAAGTTTTAGATTGGCCGATAATATCTTCATATGCGAGTCTCAAGGCAACATTGAATCCCATATCGCCCCAGTCACCGAATGAGTACGGAAATGCATTGTCCTTATCATCCGCGTAACTTGAGTTCTGGTTATTTACCATCATATCAGGCTGGAATCCATCAGGATAATCGCCGAATCCTTTGGCATTTTTCACGCGGAAAGTTATTGGAGAGAAAAGATATTGCACTCCATCATGTACAGTCAGCGTAGTAGTCATGCCGACATTCTTGCCCTCAGTGCGACTACCAATGAGGGTCACCGGAAAATCGATTCCTCTCAAGCCATTGATTATCAACTCAGATGCTGATGCCGTATTCTCAGATCCGATGACATAGAGCCTCTTGAGTCCAAGATCAGGAGCGATGCCAAGCCCATCTTCATCATTAGGGCCGCCACGGAATTTCCAGGATTGGGTCTTTGCTCCACGGAACTCCACATTGACAAAGACATCATCCAGATGTGCTGTTCCTGCTATTGCCGAGGCAAGATAACGGCTCTGGGCTACAGCTCCACCAGGGTTGAAACGGAGGTCCAGGATAAGATCCGTGATGGCGTTTTCCTTAAGCTGCTGTATGATATCTGCCACGAAATCCTGCGCATCAAGATCGAAATTCTCCAGCACAAGATACCCGATCTTGTGTTCTCCCTCACCGAAGATAGCTGAATAAAGCACCGGATTGTATCTATATGAATCAACAGTAACCTGAGCCTCATATCTCTCATTCACATCGGCATTCCTGATGAATGCCAGCCTGTATGTACCTGATGGAGAATAGTAGAGCGCGTTCACGTAACTCTTGTAATTCGAAGAGGTCAGAACAACACCGTTAACACTATATATGGTGTCTCCCCTCTTCATACCGGCCATCCAAGCTGGAGAACCCTGATGGACATAAGCTATGGACAAACCTATTACATCGTTCTGAGCATCTATACGCGATGAGAATATAGGGCCAAAACCCAGACCGCCTGTCTCATAAACCTTTGTTGTCGGGGTGACTTCCTGGATGTTGGAATATATGTATCTTTTCCCTTTGTTCTCTCCTGAGCGGTATTTGCCTCCGTCTTCTATATTGATGTTGCCGAGCATAAGGAGATGTTTATTGAGGAATTCAGTAAATTCCATTGTCAGATCCACCTCCAGGTCACCGTAGTCTTCCCACAGATATTCCTCGACCAGACGATTATGCATATAGGTATTGAGAGCCGTGTTCTTCTGGAGCTGGGCTGTTCCCGCATCCTTCATCTGGTTAAACACTGCAAGAGACTTCGGATCCTTCCCCTCAACCTGAATCATAAGTTCTACAGCACGGACTTCATCTGTTTCATTTGCTGTAAAAGTGATCCTGATCGTGTTTCTGCCTTCCACCCCTGTTTCTCCCTTGGTGATTTCGGCCCAACCTTCGCCACCGGACACAAACTCGAACCAGGCCGTATAGTTTCCCTCGGACATCAGAACGCAGGATATCACCTCACCATAGGAGGAGATGTCTCGTCCTGTTGCCGGATTGACAAAGTTCTTGACACCGTCCGTATCGACGACTGGACCATCGTTTCCCTGTCCGGAATCGGGCTCCTTACCACATCCGACAACCATAAAGGCAAATGACAAAACAGCCACACAACACTTAAGCAAGTTAATGCTCTTCATAATAGATGTATAATAAATAGGTTTTTAAAATAATACAAAATTACGATTTTTATCGTAATTTTGTATTATCATGAAATCATATATAAATTAAAATAGCATCAACGAGTTATGACAAGAAGAATTCTTATTGCAACCGGGCTCATTATCGCTGCTGCTTTCGCAGCAATTTCCTGCAAAGGCCCACAGCAGGAGGAGCCCCAGGAAGATCCTGTGGTTGCTCCAACAGCCACTGTCGAGATCAACGCTTTGGACAGGACATCAGTTACATTCACAATCAGTTCAGACTCTCCGGGAGATTACGTATGGGCCATCGTACCTGAGACAGAAAAGATAGCAAGCGCTGAAGACCTGTTCTCTAACGGCAATTCAGGCATGTTCACTTCCGCACAAAAGGTAGAAATCACTTACAACGAGCTTGAAGGAGGCAATGAGTACAGCCTGTACTATGCCGTACGCAAGCTCAATCCTTTTGTATACAGCGAACTGTATGTCGAACCTATATCAACCGACTTCCCTTACGAGGACATGATTACTCTCGAGAAGGTCACAACAAACGCCGTATCATACCATATCGAGAAGCCGGAAGGGGCAAAGGCATACAGGCACATGATCGTCGACTACAATGACTTCCTTTATTTCCAGGCTCTTGTAGCAGTAACCCATAGCTCATACCTGAGTGCATTTGGCCTTGGAGACACGCAGAGCAAGACCTTTGACTACGAATGGGTACAGTTTGACGGATGGGACAACTATGCGACATATATCTATTCTGACACCAAGTACATCATCCTCGCAGGAGAATCAGAGAGCACGGAAATCGACTCTCAGGTAAGCGATGAGAATGTAAGGTACATCGAATTCACGACTCCGAAGGCTGAGATATGCCCGCACAAGGTAGACATTCAGGTAAGCAACATCACCTCCCTTACAGCAGACGTCACATTTACTCCGGAGGAAGGCGTGGACAGATATCGCGCATATGTGATGAGCGGGGCCGACTACGAATCATTCCTCTTCGAGGGTGAGGAAATGGTACGACGCGCAGTGATCGGAGCATGGGATGACACATCGACAGAGTACAAGGGAACTCAGTCTTTATCACTGAGCGGTCTCCATCCTGACTCAAACTATTACATCTGCATGGTCGTGTTTGATGAGGACATGAGAGAGCTTTACATCGAGAAGGTGTTCACAACTACAGAGCCTGTAGGCCCTGCACCTGAGATCTCCATTACTGCAGTAGAGACTGAGGAGCCATGGAATTCGGCAGCACTCAACCTCAAGTTGAAGAACGCGTCAAGCGCATTGGCATTCATCCACACCAAGTATGCTGTAGACGAAGTCCTCAATGCCCCTGGCAACGAGGACCTGACAATGGAGGTGGTGATCAGCACAAATGGTATCCCATTCTCAGCAGCGGAGATTTCCAAAGCCATATCAGAGGATGGTGCTACCCTGATGTTCTCTAACCTCAGTCCTAATACAGAATACGTATACGCAATTACCGCGACCAACTCCGAGTACGTTTCGACTTCGTACGTACACTACTTCAAGACAGGAGCGGAACCGGTTATCGAGACCACTCTGTTCGACAAGCTCAAAGGTGACTACACAGCGACAATCACAGACTTCGACGGAAAGCCTTACACATTTGATGTAACGATCACCGACGGTGTCAACGACGCGACAAGAGAAGCATATAAGGCAAAGAATATCCTCGTATGCCTTGGTTTCGACCCTTGCGGAGTAGCATATCATTCACCAGAAGACCTTCTCAAGAAAAGATGGGCGAAAACCGAGGAGGAGGCAAACCGCAACTATGGTCCTAAGTGGTTCCTTGAGGTTGACGAGTCAGATAATATCACCACCTACAAGCACGCAGTGGCATCATCGTCATTTGACTCTGTAAACAACGTGGAGCTCGTGGATTACTCTGCTGACGGCGAGGACCCTATGGCATCCTTCAACAACCAGACATTGTGGTTCAAGGGAACATTCAACCGTTACTACGCATCTAAGGAGCAGTGGATAATGCAGGCTACAACCCTCATACACAATGTCGATTTCAACGAAGAGACAGGAACAATCACAGTAAACCCTGTAAAGCACTACAAGAGCTGGTCCGCAAGAGGTGAAATGATCACTGAGTATCCGGGCGTATCCCAGAGCAAGAACTGGTACGGCGGTTCTGACCAGAAGGTGGTCTTCTGCGGAAACAGCCCGCTTGTACTGAAGCGTAAAGCGCAGACCGCACAGGCAAGCATCACACCTATGAAGGCATCTCTCAAGGTTCCTGCAGTCAAGACCATCAATGTCCAGGAGACAAGAAGAACCATAAGAAGATAATATGAAGAGCATATTCAGAATTCTTACAATAGCAGCAGCGCTCCTCCTTGCACTCGGATGCAAGGAGGATCAGTTGCAATTGGAAGGCACCGGTGTAACAAACACCAGCTGGGCTTCCAATGTCGCTGCAGACGAAGAGGGAGAAGTGCTTTCACTTACATTCACTTCTGCAGGTAAGTGGACAGCGGAATCTTCGGAGCCGGAATGGTGCGAAGTGCTGACAGGAAACGGAGTGAAGGGGGAAGCTGCACTGCGCATCAATGTAGCCAACAACACATCCACATCATCCCGTACAGCAAGGATCACCATCAGTGTCGAGAACTATCCTATTGCCGAGACTTTCGAGATCTCACAATCGGAGGGCGTAACCGAGCAGGGAGACGGCAGATATAGGGAGATCAATGAGTGGGTCTACGAAAAGATGGCTTCACACTATCTTTGGAACGAACCAGTAAAGACTCTTGCCCTTGACTACAGCATCGGATATCAGGCATTCCTGAAATCCATCCTTGACGGAGTAGGAAAGCAGAACGACATCAACCACGACGACGGAGCATACAACCAGGACTTCAGGACCGAATACTATACCCAGATCATCAGCAGCGCACCTGAGACAAAGGCAGTAGGACAGCAGACAAGAGGAAACGGATTCTATCTGCTGCGTCCGGTAAATCTGGGAACTGCAATCGGAGTACTTATAGAGGCTGTCATTCCGGGAGGACCGGCAGACAAGCTGGGAATCAAGCGAGGTGACTTCATTACTGAGGTCAACGGCATCAGCATCACGATGGATAACTACAGAAGCGTCACAAGCAAAATCTACACTGATGCCCTCAGCGTCCTGACAAATACCGTCACATGGGAAGGTGTTCACCTTGACCAGGCTGTAGTCAAGCCTATCGGAACCTTCGACCTGTCCCCTGAATCATACATCGAGCCTGCCATCTACAAGGCAGAGACAGTAGAACTGAGCAACGGCAAGAAGGTAGGATATCTCCTTTATATGGGCTTCCACGCTGATTTCGATTATCAGCTTATGGACGTGTTCGACAAGTTCAAGGCCGACGGCATCGACGACCTCGTACTCGACCTCAGATACAACAACGGAGGAGAAATCCTCTCAAGCACAGTCTTGGCGACAATGATCGCAGGATCTGCCCACCAGGGGAAGACACTTGCCAAACTGAGATTCAATGAGGAAAGGACCAAGGCTGGAGTCTCTGGAGAATACAGGATCGGAGTCAAGGAAACAATAGAATATCCTGACGGCTACCTTCCTATCGAAGATGCATTGCAGCATTCTATCGGTCTTGACAGAGTATTCGTCATAGCGACAAACACAACCGCATCTGCCAGCGAAATCATCATCAACGGCCTGCGCGGACTGGATATAGAAGTAAACCTTATCGGTACGACTACAAGCGGCAAGAACGTCGGAATGGAGGGATTCAGCAAGAAATACAGAAACTATGACTTCCTCTTCTACCCTGTTTCTTTCTACATTGAGAATGCCAAAGGTTTCAGCGACTATCCGGAAGGATTTGAGCCGGACATCTACCTTGATGATTCAGGATATTACCCAGGAGGAGATTTCGGAACCATGGGTGACTACCTCTGCAACGCTGCATTCGGATGGATCAGGACAGGACAGAAGCCCGGCAGGACAGCAGCTGCAGCTCCTATGAGCATAAGGCTCGAGCATGCCGATATCCCGTTCACCACAAGACTAGGTGGCAGCAGAGTCACATACCGAGACTAAACAGAACATCATAAACGAAAAAGGGCGGCCCCGAAGGGTCGCCCTGATTCTTATGTGGTTATCTTAAAAGATTATGCACCGAAACCGCCTGTAATATTGAGCTCAGTTACATAAGTCTCATAGTAGTTACCCTCTGCATCCATAACAACTGTATAGATGTTGTATCCTGGGCTTGCATAGTTGTTTACATAAGTCTCACCTGCAACAACCTCAGAAGAGCCGATATACTCGCTAGTAAGGATATACTGAACCTTGCTCTTGGCTGATGGATAGTCGACGAGGTAATCCTTGTGGAAGCAAGCAGTGATTGCTGTGTAACCTGCTGGAAGCTCTACTGTCCACTCTACTGTTGTGAAGTCACCTATAGTCTCTACGTTAGCCTTAACTACAGGCTTAGCGGCTACCCAGGCAGCATTCTCGTTTCCGTTATCATCTGTAGCGTAAACGAAGTTGCCGAGGTTCATCTCTGGAGTGAATGTGAGACGTGTAGCCTTTGTATAAGTACCGTCAGTGAGCTTAGCTGCAACTACGAGGTTGCATGGAGAACCTACTGTAAGGCCAGTCATCTCGATACCCTCTGCTGGAAGTTCTGCTGCAGTCACCTTTTTCATATAATATGAATCTGGAGTAAGGGCGATGTATGCGCTGGCAGTCTCTACACTTGTTCCGTAGTAGCTGTCGCCCCAAGTGAAGTGCTCAGCAGCCTTATACCAATAGTAGTATGTATCAACCTCAGCGTCGCAAGAGAACTTAACGATACCAGTCTGCGCAGGAGTACCCTGAAGCTCAGCTGTAACTGTAGCTGCTGCGTATTCCATTGTCTTAGCAGTGAACTCCTGAACGAGAA
>CANBDX010000016.1 GCA_947367315.1 uncultured Bacteroidales bacterium
TACGCTCATTGATCAGACCACTTTGGAGGCTAAAATCAGACGCGGAATTGAGGAGTATGAACAGGGTAAGGTTCATAGAATGGAGGAAGGGGAGAGTGTGGATGGCTTCCTTAGTCGAATGATTAATGAAGACTGAAATGTATAGAATAGTATTTTCTAACGACGCAAAGAAGGACCTTAAGGAACTGAGTAAGAAAGCACCTCAGGCAGTAAAGAAACTGTCAAAGCTTCTGGAAGAAATCCAGGAGCATCCCAGGACTGGTACCGGTCAGGCTGAGCCACTTAAGGGTTATGACGGGAATGTATATTCGCGCCGTATAACGCATGAGCACAGACTTGTGTATCGTATCTATGATGAAGTTATTGAAGTTCTAGTTCTATCTGCTTTCGGGCACTATAAGAAATAGCCAATCCTGCAAGATATATCATCAGGCCTCGCATCACTGTTGTGATGTGGGGCCTTTTTTAATCACTTAATACTAATCATTTATGGCATTCATCGACAAAATCAATCCGGATGTACCGGAAGGTAGGCTTTTGATCAGGAATGGGGAATTCATCCTCAAGGATCCTGATGCAGAAGTCTCAAAAATCCCGTTGGATAAGAAGTGGGACAAATTACTCAAGTACATCAAAGACCAAATGTATAGTGACTCTGAAGTCGATATGATGATCTGTGCTTATGGTCATATTTATATACGGAGAGCAAGGCGGGATATTGATAAATACAACCAAATCAGGAGAGAATTTCCTAAACTTAACTACCAGTTTATTAGCCGCACCCAAAGCCAAATATATCGAGCAGTAAAAAGTTCTCATTTATTTCTAAAAATTTTGTTGTCAGTCGTATAAATTTTCCCATTTTTCGGTGTCTCCCCTTCCTGAAAAATCGGTTACACAATTGATATTATGTTAATCAAAGTATATAAGAAAACTCCCCGACCTATGTTCGGGGTGATTTCTATAATGAGTGAAGATATGCTTTTGTCTTTTTCCAGTTACCGAACTTCAGGTCGGATTCCTTCATCAAGAGGTTTACCATTCCGCAATCGTAGAATCTGATTCCGATCTCATCGTTCTCGTCGAGCTGGAGAAGATTCAGCATGTCCGGATATTGTTCCCGAACCTCTCCATAATACGGAATTCCGAGCAGCTTTATACCGTCTGCGTCATTTTCGCATTCTGAGAAGGTAATCTCAAGTTCAGGTTCGGTAAGTGACTGCTCGTCGTCATCTACAAGAATACAGCTTTGGAAGGTCTCGAAATTGATTGATTTTGCGTATTTTACGACAAAGTTACCTTTCGGCCATTCCCCGATTCCGTTATGTGTCGGGGAATCATATCCGATCCACTCGTCAATAGCAGCAAAGAAATACAGCATTCCTTCGTGCGGGAGAAGTCCCTGAGGGTCGTATGGAGCTATGTCCTCACAGTTGATCTGACACACGAAAGTAAGTGGATAATCAAATGTTTCTCCGTCTTCCGTAACTTCTATTGTAGGATACTGCATGTTTTCAGGCATATCGGGATCTCCCCACCATTTGCTGCCGCAGAAAAGCACCCTGTCTGTCTTAGCCAGATTAAGTTTAATAGCCATAAGTA
This sequence comes from uncultured Bacteroidales bacterium, assembly GCA_947367315.1. Taxonomy (GTDB): domain Bacteria; phylum Bacteroidota; class Bacteroidia; order Bacteroidales; family UBA932; genus Cryptobacteroides. The sequence goes on from CANBDX010000016.1 coordinate 1,603, forward strand.
TTTGATTTAAAATGTGATGGATAGCCCGAATGAAACTGCTGCCGTATATGCATTATTGCGGTTGATCTGGTTCGGGACAATCTCGTATCCTTTATAATTTATATCAATATGTGCATATGTCATCCTTACGGATGCCACAAAGTCCAGTTTGGTGAGTCTGCTCAGGCTCAGACGGTATCCTCCACCCAGCTTGCCGCACAGAGTTTCCTGAGGATTCTTCTTTACGCATATCCCTGTGCCAAGGTCTGCAAAGCAGAACCACCTGTCGTCCATATGATTGGCACCGAAGAATCTGGTTCCTCTGATGGAAAACGGTACAATTGCCTGAACATCAGAGAATCCGGCATATCCGAGATAGGCTGAGATATTCCATTCCGGACTCAGGTTGTATCCGGCATGGAAATATACTTCGGCATTATTGTGCAGACTCGCTGTAATATCCCTGTAGTCCACGCGATAGCCTTCCGGTGAGAAGAAATTGGTATGATATCCGTATATGACAGTGGCCACATAACCCCATTCTGCGCCGAAAGTAAACTTCGGCACTTCCCTATGCTGCTCCTGTGCATTTGCGCAAATACAGGACAACACGAATGACAATATGACTGTGGCAGCTCTCATTTTCAGAATCTGTATTTGATACCTATTTCCGGGATAAGTGAGTATATGAGTCCGTTCCTGTAATAATCCATCTTAATGCTGCCATCAGACTCGGTGATATGGGCTCCAAGGACCGGCGCAGCATATGCGGAAATCGTTACTCTGCGTCTGCTGAATGAGCATTCCGCTCCTATCCTGCCTTTGATTCCCACATATATGCCGGGAATTTTCTTGAAATCAGCTCCCCAACCGGCAACAGCTCCGGGGCCAGCGAAGAATGTGACCGGATTGCCTTCGGAACTGATAAACTCCCCTATCTTCATGTTCCATGTGAACGAAGCATCTCCCCCGTGGCTCTTCTGTCTTCCGAGAAACATTTCCGAGAACTTGGCATTAAGGGCAAATTCAGTAAAGTTTCCTTCGCTGCCGAAGTGCTCATAAGTGATGCCTATATTATTGAAAGAGAAAGACATACCAAATGCCTTCGGCTGAGCATTAAGCTCAGCCGGAAGTCCTGCAGCCAATACTGCTGCAATAAGCAGGTATGCCCTTCTTATCTTCATTTATACGTATCTGAATTCCATATACGTAGCTCCGGAATCGGTATCAGGGTTGCCTCCTATGAAACCGACAAGATCTCCCTTTGCAATTTTCCCGTCTTCAGTCAGCACGTTGATGGCTCTTTCTACGAATTCTTCCTTTGTATTATATCGGTTGAAAGGATATCCGTATACATCGTATATCAGGGCCATTTCCCTCATTGTAAATGCATTATAACACATTGCATAAATAGGGACTTTAGGTCTGAATTCCGCGAGGTATCGTCCTGTACGTCCCGTCCAGGTGTCGAAAATAATGGCTTTTACCGGGAGTTTCAGCGTTGCCGCGACTAACGAACGGGCAAGCACGCCGGCAATCGGCCTTGTCACGTTTATAAGGTCCAGCTCAGGGGGTGTGAGAATGGACTCCTCCGTCTCTACCGCTATTCTTCTCATTGTATTTACAGCCTCCACCGGATATGCTCCTGATGCAGTCTCGCCACTGAGCATGATGGCATCGGTACTCTGGATAATGGCATTCGCCACATCTGAAACCTCTGCCCTTGTAGGACGCGGATTCTCTATCATGCTGTGAAGCATCTGGGTAGCCACAATCACCGGTTTCTTTCTTGCTCGGCATCTCTGGATGATCTTTTTCTGGATCAGAGGAATCTTTTCCGCAGCTATTTCCACACCCAGGTCTCCCCTTGCGATCATAATGCCATAGCAATGCGTCAGGATCTCGTCGAGGTTGTCTATACCCTGCTGGTTCTCTATCTTTGATATAATCTTGATGTGGCTGGCCCTGCTGTCAAGAATTTTCTGGATTTCCAGCAGGTCTTCCTTGTTCCTGACGAAGGAATGCGCGATGAAATCGATATCTGCATCGACAGCCCAGTTTACGAATAGCGTATCCTTCTCTGTGAGCGGTGGAAGCGATATATGCACGTTCGGCACATTCACGCTTTTCTTTCCCTTGATTATTCCGGGATTCTGTACCCTGCATACAAGCATCTCATCATCCTTTTCCACCACCTTGAGCTCGACAGAGCCGTCATCGATCAGGATTGATGCGCCGCATGGTACATCTGCTACGAAAGTTCCGCAGGTAGTATAAAGTGTTCCATTTGAACATAGACGGTCAGTGCCGTTCCTTACAATAATCCTATCCCCCTCCTTGGCCACAAACCCCACTGACCCTTCCATGGCGGTGAGTCTGACTTCCGGCCCTTTTGTATCTATTAGAATGGCAATCCTGTCCGAAACCTGCCTGACATTCTCCACTATCTTCTGCGCACCTTCCACAGTTGCATGTGCAGAGTTGATCCTGACCACATTCATTCCGCTGTCATACAGACTTCTTATAAAATCAACATCACATCTGAGGTCAGAAATTGTGCATATTATCTTTGTCTTTTTCTGTTCCATCTTTCTCTTAATCGTTCTTTCAATTGCGAAATTAGTAAAAATACATGAATTAATCAGAAAATTTCATACCTTTGTCAAGATGTACTAACCAAACTAAACTTAATTATGGCCATTGAAATAAGGACGGTATCCTCAAAAAAAGACCTCAGCATCTTCGTGAGGTTTGCCAATAAACTGTATAAAGGCAATAAGTATTATGTTCCATCAATGCCGATGGATGACCTTGATACATTCAATCCTAAAAAGAACGGAGCCTTCGATTTCTGTGAGGCCGAATGTTATCTTGCATATAAGGATGGCAAGGTAGTAGGTCGTGTAGCAGCTATCATAAATCATAAGGCTAATGAGACCTGGGGCGTGAAACAGGTACGTTTCGGATGGTTCGACTTCATTGATGATCTTGAAGTATCAAAGGCTCTCCTTGACACCGTGACCGCTTTCGGAAAGGCACGTGGAATGCAAAGCGTTGCAGGCCCTCTCGGATTTACGGATTTCGACCCAGAAGGAATGCTCGTAGAAGGTTTTGACCGCGTGAGCACAATGGCGCTGATTTACAACCATCCTTATTATCCGGAGCATATGAAGAAGCACGGATATGTAAAGGAGACAGGTTGGGTAGAATATCGCATCACGCTACCTGAAGAGCTTTCCGACAGACATAGAAAGCTGTCTCAGATCGTAATGGAGCGCAACAAGCTCAGGATCGTGAAGAAGACCAGAAAGCAGATTATGAAGGAAAGATATGGCCAGAAACTGTTTGAGCTGATCAATAAGACATATTGTGTGCTCTATGGTTACTCACTTCTTTCTGAGAAGCAGATCGATCAGTATGTAAAGACATATCTCAGCCTGCTGGATCTCAAGATGGTGAGCTTTGTAGAGAATGACATGGGAGAGCTTATTGCTGCCGGAGTGTCGATGCCTTCTCTTGCCGAGCCTCTGCAGAAATGCAACGGTGAGCTATTCCCATTCGGATGGTTCTACCTCTTGAAGACCATTTTCTGGAAGAAGCCGGATACTCTTGACCTCCTGCTGATAGGTGTGCTCCCTGAGTATCAGAATAAGGGAGTCAATTCATTGGTGATTGCGGATCTTTTCGACAATTACCGCAAGATGGGCTTCAAGTATGCGGAAACCAATGCAAACCTTGAAACCAACATAAAGGTGCAGCAGATGTGGGATCCTTTCGAGAAGGAACAGCACAAGAAACGCTGGATCTTTGCAAAGGAAATAGAATAGGATGTTCGATGATGACAACAACATAGGCCGCAGCCGCATGCTGCCGCCGCTGCCTGAAAGGATGAGGCCCCACAATCTGGACGGATATGTGGGGCAACGTCACCTTATAGGTCCCGGATGCATCCTCCGGAACATGATAGAGGGCGGCAATCTGTCATCATTCATATTATGGGGCCCTCCGGGAGTCGGCAAGACTACCCTTTCCCACATCGTGGCAAAATCACTTGGACGTGAATTCTTCACACTTTCTGCAGTCAGTGCCGGAGTGAAGGATGTGCGTGACGTGATCGACAGGGCCCGTTCAAATTCCCTTTTTTCCCCAGGGGCAGCACCGATTCTCTTTATCGATGAGATCCACCGCTTCAACAAGGCTCAGCAGGATGCACTGCTGGGAGCTGTGGAAGACGGCACTATTGTGCTTATCGGAGCTACTACGGAGAATCCTTCATTCGAGGTGATCACTCCCCTTTTGTCACGCTGTCAGGTGTTCGTGCTCAAGTCTTTGGGCAAGGAGGACCTCCAGCAGCTTCTTGACAGGGCTCTGAAGGATGATGAGGTGCTGTCTCATCGTGACATAAAGGTGGTAGAGACAGATGCACTGTTCCGTCATAGCGCAGGCGATGCGAGAAAGCTTCTCAACATATTGGAGATCGTGGTCAATTCATTCCCCGGCAGCTCAGAAGTGGTGATAGACAACAGGACTGTCACCTCATGCCTTCAGGAAAACGTAGCCATATACGACAAGGGTGGAGAGATGCATTACGACATCATCTCAGCCTTCATCAAGAGTGTCCGTGGGTCCGACCCGAATGCGGCAGTATATTATCTGGCAAGGATGCTCGACGGAGGCGAAGATCCTCTTTTCATCGCCCGACGCCTCTGCATTCTGGCTGCCGAAGATGTGGGGCTAGCCAATCCAAACGCCCTTCTTCTGGCCAATTCATGTTTCCAGATAGTTCACACTATAGGCATGCCTGAAGCAAGGATCCCACTTGCAGAATGCACAATTTATCTCGCATCTTCAGCAAAGAGCAATTCTGCATATATGGCCATAAATGAAGCAATTGCTGTTGCAAAGGAGACTCAGATGGCCTCTGTGCCGCTTTATCTCAGAAATGCTCCGACCAAACTGATGGAGGAACTGGGATATTCAGACGGATACAAATACGCACACGATTATCCGGGCCATTTCGCCGACCTTGAATTCATGCCCGCCGAGCTCTCCGGCCGCAAATTCTACGAACCTGCCGATAACAAGCAGGAAGACGTCCTCCGTTCCCGACTCGAATCACTCTGGCCGAAGTACTATAAGAAATAAAGGGAGCGAATTTGTTGCTGTTTTCCGGATGTGGGTACTTGATTCGAACCTCACGTCCGAAAATTGCCCCTTATTACGGACGGAATCCCTTGCCTGTCCCCTGTAAAATGCTCTCATCCGGGAAATCCTGTGTATTTCCGGATAGGTCTGCTCATTTACTCCACCTTGTCCGGGAATTGGGCTATTTTTCCGGACAAGCCCACTCTGAAATACTTTCTCATCCGGGAAATCCTGGGTTTTTCCGGATAGGTTCCCTCTTTTACTCCACCTTGTCCGAGAATTGGGCTGTTTTTCCGGACAAGCCCACTCTGAAATACTTTCTCATCCGGGAAATCCTGGGTTTTTCCGGATAGGTCTGCTCATTTAAAAGGGTGTACAGATAAGGGTTTGTGTGCACACCCGGCGCAAGTTCTACCCCCTGTGCACAAATATATCTCAGGGCGTCAGTCACAAAAACGGGCAACAAAGAGATTTACGCTCTCACTGAAGCCGGCAAAGCTACCTGCTATTGATGCTCAGCATTCTTTCTATTACCCATTCGGGATCATGGAGGTCGTATCTTTCTTTGGACCAGAGGCTTAGAATCACCCGATATGAATCCTCTTTACGAAGGTCAAATGCCAAGGTCAGCCATCCGGAGCCGGAATATGATCCTGAAAATGAATATACCTGCATCCCTACTGCATACAGACCTTCTTTCTCACTGTAAGCCTTTGCAAAGGAGAGATTGTCAAAACGCACATTTACATGTTCTTCGGTCAGAAATGCCTGTGCGAGACCAGAGATGTAATCACGACATTCTGAATTGAACCTGATGTATTCGTCTGTTTTGATTACATCTTGAGATATGGTCTGGCGGATAAAGTCCAGATCTTTATTATGATATGCCGACTCGAGACTGTCCAGATAGCCGCAAATCCATTCCACGTCGGATGACGGCCATTTCATGGAGCGTATGAGCTCATTTCTGTTGTCCTCAGTCCTGATCTGTTTCTTTCGTGCGGATACCGGTTCGGAAACAATGGTCATAATAACAAATAATAGTGTGGATGCCCATAAGATTTTCTTTCTTATCATAGCCGTAATTCTCTAATGTTAGCCTTACAAATATAGATGTGTGATTCCCAGGATTGTCGTGGGTTGTATCTTAGAACGGATAGCCGACTCCGAAGTGGAGGGCGTAGCCGTCACGGGCGAACCATTCTGCCGGGCGTACCCATTTTTGTTCGCGTGCAGGGTCGTGCATCTTGACACCCATATCTACTCGCAGCAGCAGGAAGTCCAGGTCAAGGCGGATACCAAGTCCCCAGTTGGCTGCGATGCTTTCAGCGAATTTGTCGGCGCGGAAGCGGGACAGCATGCTGTCGGTGCCGCCGTCATCCTGAAGCGTCCACACGTTGCCGGCATCTACAAAAAGGGCTCCGGCAAGCTTCCAGAAAAGGTTGAAACGATATTCAACATTTGCCTCCAGCCTCATGTCGCCGGTCTGGTTAGGAATGACGAACGATTTGTCCATAGGAGCCAATCCTGGACCGACAGTCCTGGCCTGCCATCCCCTGAGACTGTTCGCTCCTCCTCCGTAGAAGTGCTTTTCAAATGGAAGTGCAGACGAGTTGCCGTAGGCGTATCCCGCGCCGGCGACGAATCTTGTTGCCAGAGAGTGGCTGGCATTCTGTCCGAACACCCATGTCTTCCCTATGGTGATTTCTCCTCTGACGAACTGCGAGTATGGTGTATTCCATATTATTCCTGAGCCGTTGGAGTCCTTATCCATGAACTGCTTGAAGGCGCTTAGCAGATTACCGGCCACATCCACCTGGAACCTCGTGTAGAATGCAGAGCTCTTTGGAATGCTTTCCGGGTTGGTCGTGTAATACAATGTACCTCCCATTCCAAGGTCGAAGTGGTTCTGGTATGCATTTCTAAGGAACGGGTCATCGGAAAGATTCTCGTAGAAGTTCCTGTCAAGGTCGAATATATTGACTATGTTCAGCTGGACGGGATAAATCTGGTAGAAGAAGCTGTTCCTGACGTTGCCGTTATAGCCATATGATGTAGAAATGATGTTCCTGGTGTATTCCGGACGGTTCTGATAGTTATATGAGACATTGATGTCAGTGCGTGGAATAGCTCCCTTGAAGATTCTGTACGGCAGAAGCAGGAAACGTGGGAAGCTCAATCCGGCAGAGACTCCGAACTCATTCGAGCGGACGTTGTCATTGAACTTGAACTGGAAGTTGCCCATGAAGCTGAGATTGAGCCATTCGCCTCCGTTGAATATGTTCTTGTGGTAGTACGAGATCTGTGGTGACACTCCGAACAGGCCGGAGGAGTTTGACGAAGCTTCCAGATTTACCTTGAATCCCTGCATCTTGGACTGCGTGAGCGTTATGGAGCAGTCCACAAGGTTGGTGTCCACCTTGGTCATCCCGATATTCACACTGCTGAAGATACGCAGTGCCGAAAGTCTTGAATATGTGTTGTTTACCGCACTTTCGCTATATACTTCCCCAGGAATTATCGTATTCATACCCTTGAGCACGCTTTCCCTGAACTTCATGGTCTTGGGATATTCGATGGAGACATTATTGAAATAGAACTTCCTGATAGGCTCTGCCTGCTTCTCGCTTTCGTTCCTGGTGTATTCGTTGATCTTCATCTGGAGCAGGGCGCTACCCGGAAAACTGAGTGTATCGGCCTCGAAAAAATAATAGTTTTTATTGAAGTCATAGAAACCCATGTTTCTCATGGCCAGGCTCGATCTTTCGCTCTCCTTTTCCAAGGCTACTTCCGACAGGATGTCTCCGACATGAAGGCTTGTCTTGGCGGAATCGCTTATGAAAGCTTCAGCAAACTCCCCTCTTTCCGGCAGCACCACTTCTATATCCTTGATGGGATAACGTTTCCCAAGCGTAATCCTATATAGCACATTTACATTTCGCTTCTTCAGGCTTACGTCACTGTCAATTACAGATCCGTAATATCCGAGTCGTTCAAGATGGTTATGCATGTTCTCGATCGAGCTTTCAACCATGGCTGCATCATACACTACCGGAGCAACTCCTATCCTTTTGACGACCCGGTCCCAGAAACTGTCAGTTCCGTCAGACCAATTATATACATAGAGAAATGGAGTCCATGGATTATGCTTTTGCTTGAGATAAGGGGTCAATGTGCCTGCATTGAACTTTTTATCGTTTGTAATTTCAATCTCGGCTTTGGAAAGACGGTACTCTCCATCCTCCAACACCCTTGTTGTGCTGCAGGAAATGACGGAAAACAGCACCAGGCAGGCGCATATTATGATTCTCAGACTCTTCATCGAATGTTACGGAACGCAAATTTATCTCAATCTCCGCGTTTATCAAAATTTTGACCAAAATAATTGACCTCAAATGTTACAGATATTAATAATAATGATAACTTTGCGCTAAAATTCGGCAATCCGAGTGAGTCGGATTGGTGCCATTGAGGTAAAACAAACTTAATCACATTGTCTTAAATGAAGAACAAGTACATCGATCTGATAGATCAGACATTCGAGTTCCCGCAGGATGAATTCATGGTGGAGGATGGCGAACTCCACTTCCACGACATCAATATGATGGACATCATCAACCAGTATGGAACTCCTCTCAAGATCACGTATCTGCCTAAGATATCATCACAGATCCAGAGGGCAAAGCGTATGTTCAACGTAGCGATGGCCAAGGTTGACTACAAGGGTACATATAATTACTGCTACTGCACCAAGAGTTCTCATTTCGAGTTTGTGCTTAAGGAGGCGCTTAAGAATGACATCCACCTTGAGACATCGTCAGCCTTCGATCTTAATCTTATCGAAGCTCTTGAGTCAGAGGAGCTTGTAAACAAGGATCAGTATATAGTATGTAATGGCTTCAAGAAACCTGCATATATCGAGAACATTGCAAACTTTGCCAACAACGGCTGGAAGAACATCATTCCTGTTCTGGACAACATGCATGAGCTTGAGGCCCTTGACAAGCTCGTACAGGTACCTGTGAATCTCGGTATCCGCATCGCTTCCGAGGAGGATCCCAAGTTTGACTTCTATACATCCCGTCTAGGCATCCGCTACAGTGATATTGTGCCTTTCTACGAGAACATGATCAGCAAGAACAGAAAGTTCAAGCTGAAGATGCTCCACTTCTTCATCAACACCGGAATGAGGGATACCGCATATTACTGGAACGAGCTTGCCAAATGCGTCGGTGTGTATTGTGACCTCAAGATGATATGCCCTGAACTCGACTCACTTAATATCGGTGGCGGCTTCCCTATCAAGAATTCACTTGCTTCTGATTTTGATTACGAATATATGGCCGAGGAAATCATCTCCCAGATCAAGATTATGTGTAATGCCCGTGGAGTGGCAGAACCGAACATATTCACTGAGTTCGGAAGCTTTACTGTAGGTGAATCAGGAGCGACAATATTCCAGATTCTGGATATGAAGCAGCAGAATGACCGCGAGCGCTGGTATATGATAGATAGCTCATTCATGGTAACCCTCCCGGATACTTGGGGAATCAAACAGAAGTTCATCCTTCTTCCTATAAACAAATGGAATGACAAATATCAGCGTGTCTTCCTCGGAGGACTTACATGCGACAGTGAGGACTACTACAATGCGGATGCACATGCCAACGCCATTTATCTCCCTGTGATTCAGGAGGATGATGAGCCTCTGTACATCGGCTTCTTCCATACCGGAGCCTATCAGGAATCGATTTCCGGATATGGTGGAATCCAGCACTGTCTGCAGCCTGCTCCAAAGCACATCATCATAGACAAGGATGAGAACGGTGACTACACAACCAAGCTTTTCAGCAAGGAACAGACATATAAATCAATGCTTAAGATTCTGGGATATTAATATGGGAATATCCAATAATGAAATAAAGAAGGTCAAGGCTCTTCAGCAGAAGAAGTTCAGGGATGAGTCGGGACTTTTTATCGTGGAAGGGGAAAAGATGGTCGATGAGGCTATGGAATCCCCTTTCCACGTTGAATGTGTGTACAGACGCGATGAAATAGGTGAAGAGGCCATGAAAAGGATATCATCCCTTGCATCCCCTTCTCCTGTGCTCGCAGTTGTTAGAAAGCCGGAAGATACGTATGTTTCAGATCCTGCGAGTCTTGGAAATCTTCTTGATAAAGGAGGTCTGTTCCTCGCTTTGGACACAATCCGCGATCCCGGCAATCTGGGAACAATACTCAGGATTGCCGACTGGTTCGGAATTGATGCGGTGTTTGCTGCCAGAGACACAGTGGATGTCTTCAATCCAAAAGTTGTGCAGGCAACTATGGGAGCCGTTTTCCGTGTGAAACTGCATTATGTGGATCTTCCTGCGGTGTCTGATATGGTACTGGAGCGTGGCGGAAAGGTTTATGGCACATTTCTGGACGGAAAGGACATGTATTCGCGGGCACTCTCCACGGGAAAGGATGCGCCTGTTGTGATTGTCATCGGAAACGAGTCAGAAGGTATCTCGGAAGCCATGGCCGCCAAGGTTTCCGACCGTCTTTACATCCCTCCTTATCCAAGGGAATGCTCCGGTTCAGAGTCATTGAACGCGGCCGTAGCCACAGCTATAACCGTAGCGGAATTCAGAAGAAGAGACAACGTATGAATACAATAGAACCTGTTCTTTTAAAGGAACTCAACGAGACTGACTACGAATCCCTGATCAGCAGGAGAATCAGAAAGATCCTGATGATCTGCAGCAACTATGATGCATTCATACTTGAAGAGGACGGTCAGATAGAGACTCAGATCCATCAGGAATATATCGACCTGAAACTGAGCAATCCTCCAAAATTCATATGGGTGCAGACTGCAGCAGAGGCACGTGAGCTTCTGAATACTGTGGTAGGTATAGACATGGTCATGTGCATGTACAATGTGACTGACAAGGATGTGTTTGCGCTTGCAGCAGAGATAAAGCAGGAGCGTCCGAACCTTCCTTTCGTACTTCTGACACATTTCTCTAAGGAGGTGTACCGCAGACTTGCACTTCAGGACACATCTGCCATCGACTACATGTTCTGCTGGCACGGCAATGCAGACCTTATCGTAGCTATCGTAAAGCTGTTCGAGGATCTTCAGAATGCCGAGCACGACATACTTGGTGTAGGAGTGCAGGCAATCCTTCTTGTAGAGGACTCTGTCAGATATTATTCCACATATCTGCCGGAGCTATACAAACTGATTCTCATGCAGACCCGTGAGTTCCTTAAGGAAACCCTTAACGAACAGCAGAGAAAGATCCGCAAGCGTTCAAGACCTAAGATTCTTCTGGCAACCAATCTGGATGATGCAATGGCGATGTATGAGAAGTACAAGACCAACCTTCTCGGTGTCATTTCAGATGTGGGATTCACGGTCCATAGAGGAGAAGGACCGGACAAGGAAAAGCTTGATGCCGGAATAGACCTGGTACGTCACATACGTCAGGACGACCCTATGATGCCTATACTCCTTCAATCTTCTCAAGACAGTATGTCCTCTGTGGCTGAGGAACTTAAGGTGGGTTTCCTAAGGAAATACTCAAAGACGCTCATGCTTCAGCTTTCCGACTATATAAAGGAAGAATTCGGTTTTGGAGACTTCGTGTTCAGGGATGCTTCGCGCAGGGAATACGGGCGTGCAGCCAACCTGAAGGAGCTTGAGGCCCTGATGCGTACGGTACCTGACTCCGTCCTGCTTGCCAACACTTCAAAGAACATGATGTCCAAGTGGTTCTATTCACGCGGACTGTTCACCCTTGGTGCAAGATTCAAGGAGGTGCTTGACAGCCAGTTTGCCGATGTCGCTGCAATGCGTGAATATGTATCCCAGCAGATCCATGATTTCCATGCACTTACAGGACGCGGGGTTATCGCACATTTCGATGCACCTACATACGGACGTCATATATGGTTTGCACGCATGGGAGAAGGGTCGCTCGGAGGAAAGGCCCGCGGTCTGGCATTTCTTAACAGCATGGTCTATAAATACGGCCTTTCTGATAAGTATGCCGGAGTTAAGATATCCATTCCTAGGACAATCGTCATCGCTACCGATTATTTCGACCAGTTCATCCTGGAGAATGACCTGCAATATGTCATAGATTCCGACATATCTGACGAAGAGATTCTGTCCGAGTTTGTGGCGGCACGTCTGCCGGAGAAGCTTGTAGACCAGCTGAGAGTCTATGTGAATACGGCCCGCTCCCCTTTTGCAGTACGTTCGAGCTCAAAGCTGGAAGACAGCAGCTATCAGCCTTTTGCCGGTGTTTATTCCACATATATGGTTCCTCTCGTAGAGAACAGAGACCAGATGCTGCGTATGCTCGGTAAGGCTATAAAGAGCGTTTATGCATCAGTGTTCTACAGCGGCAGCAGGACATATATCCAGACAACGGCTAATCTGCTCAGCGAGGAAAAGATGGCAGTGGTCGTGCAGAGCATATGCGGATCGGAACATGACGGACTTTACTATCCGATGATTTCAGGAGTAGCAAGGTCGGTGAACTTCTACCCTATAGGAAACGAGAAGGCCGAAGACGGCATCGTGAATCTGGCTTTCGGCTTGGGAAAGACAGTTGTGGACGGAGGTAAGACCTTGAGATTCAGCCCGAGATATCCAAAGAAGATACTGCAGCTCTCCGATCCGAAACTTGCACTGCGGGACACCCAGAAGGAGATGTACGCACTTGACCTGAGGCCTGGGGCATTCAAGATATCAATGAACGAAGGCATCAATCTCGCTCACCCTCAGGTGGCAGAGGTACTGGCATCATATCCTCATCCTGAACTTGTGGCATCCACATTCAGCATGGAGAACAACCGCATGGTACCTGGAATAACGGCTCGTGGGCCACGTGTGGTCTCATTCGACTCCATATTGAAATATGGACGCTATCCCCTTGCTCAGATTCTACAGGAACTTATGGAAATATGCAGGAAGGAGCTTATGTGTGATGTGGAGATTGAATTTGCGGCTGACCTCTATAGTGCTGCTTCCGGCTCCGGACTTGTGCTCAAGCTTTTACAGGTAAGGCCGGTCGGAGAGTTCTCTGAGGATAGTTCAACTACAATAGATAAGGCTTCGGAATCTATCGGACAGGTCTATCTGAAGTCCTCAAAGGCGTTGGGGTCGGGCTATGTCGATTGTATGAAATACATAATTCATGTGCCATCCGCCACATTTGACAGCGCCCGCACACGTGAAATGGCGGCAGAGATAGCCTCTTTGAATTCCGAACTCTCACGCAGCGGAGCATCCTACCTTCTTGCAGGTCCGGGACGTTGGGGCTCATCTGACCCTTGGCTTGGAATACCAGTGCTCTGGAGTGATATTTCAGAAGCAAAGATGATAGTGGAGACCGCTATTCCGGGATTCCAGATAGAGCCGAGCCAGGGAACCCATTTTTTCCAGAACATCACTTCTCTTGGAGTGGGATATCTTACAATAGACACCGTAAATCGTGACGGATTCCTGGATGAGGATGCGATTTCGGCTCTGGAATGTGTCCATGACGGGGCCTATGTCAAGATGTATAAGGCCCCTGAGAACATGATCGGCTTTATCGACCGCTCGTCCAATAAGGCTGTCGTGGGTCTTACTGTCTGACTCAGACGATCTGAAGCACGACGGCATCCATCGGCGGAACGGTGACTTCTATGACAGAGCCCGGGTGGAGGGCCTCCGTGACAGGAATTCCCATCCACTCGAAGGCATGTGACGGGATCGTGATATTCATCCTGCACTCAGACTGCGAGAAGTTCGCTGCAATCAGCAGTGTGTGCTCTTCGTAGTCTCTGAGGAACGCGAAATGTCTGTCCTTGTTGAAGCCGTCCGAACTGTAGTTGCAGTAGCAAAGGTCGTAGGTCGTGCCTTTGCTGATGGCCTCGTCAGATGAAGCAAAACGGATTGCATGGGCGAAGCGGCAGAAAAATGCCGCCTCTTCCGGCTTCAGACCTGCTTTAGTAAGCTTAGCCGGGCTCATGCTTTCGTACTCCCCGCTCCTGATGACCATCCTGAGCCTGCGTACCGAGCCGATGCTCCACCAGTCGAAGATGGTAGTCCTGCCGTCTTTTCCGCTGAATCCTTCTTCGTCCATTCCCTTTTCCCCCACCTCTTCTCCGAAATATATCATGAAAGGAGCGGTGTTGAGATAGAGCGACACGAAAAGCGGAGCGAATGCACCGGCCATATTCTTTCCGAAAAAGTCTGAGGTGAAGCGCTGCTCGTCGTGATTCTCCATGAAATTGAGCATATATGGCTGCAGGTCAGAGAGAAACTGCCAGTTGCGTGTAATCCCTGTGGCCGACTGCCAGAGTTCCACCGGCATCCCGTTGTCGTTCACGCTCTTTTCCACTACTGCCCTGAGCGTATCGTACAGTCCGGATTTGTCATAGAGGTAATCGAAACCCACTTCCTTGATATATTCCCTGTAAAGCTCCTTCTTGTAGACCTCTGCTATGAAGATAACTGAAGGATATTTCTTTTTTATCCTGCCGATAGACCATTTGAAGAACTGCGGAGGTACAAGCTCAACCATGTCACATCTGAATCCGTCCACGCCCTTGGATGCCCAGAAATCTATGATGTCTGCCATCTTGTCCCAGGTGCCTGTGTGAGCATCTCCGTAGTTGATCTTCACTGTCTCATACCAGTCGTTTATGCCCGGCTCCGGCGTGTAGCAGTTGTTTCCCGTTGCCATGGCCGGCATTTCGTGGTAAGGCTTCATGCCCTTTGGACATGGGGTCGGAAGTTTCAGTGCCTGGCCGGTATAATAGAAGAAATCGTTTTCGCTTTTCCAGTGGACGGTCTTGTCATCCTCGGCTCCAAGCACCGGATGTCCTGGAACAGGATTGACCTTGCCGTAGTCACGGGAGACATGATTTGGCACGAAATCCATGATTAGCTTCAGGCCGTTATCATGTGTCCTCTTTATCAGCTGCTCGAATTCAGCCATCCTATCATCCGGATTGTCAGCAAGATACGGATTCACGTCGTAGTAGTCGCAGATGGCATATGGAGAGCCAGCAAGGCCTTTGACAAACTGAGGATGCGATGGCATGCAGCCGTCTTCAGTTGCCTGTGTGGAATGACGCAGGATACCTGTGTACCATACATGACTGCAGCCCAGCCACTTGAGATATTTGAGGGTAGAGTCGTCTATGTCGGAGAATTTTCCTGTGCCGTTGTCTGTGAGAGAGCCGTTCTTCTTCGGTCTTACCTCGTCATTGCCCCAGAGTCTCGGGAGCATCTGGTATATAATCGGTTTTGCTGTCATATCTATTCTGTTTCGCAAGTTGTAAGTTAGTGCTAATCTGAAAATTTGTGCGGCTTGCGAAAGTTATGTTAGTGCGGTTTTAAATTTCGCGGAGCAAAGGTACAACAAAATAAATGCCGTCACAAGTCACTTGAGACAGCATTTCTCCAATTTTCCATCATTGTGCACCTTATAGAGAATCTGATTGGTGTTAGGGGATTTCAGTCCTCCGAGGGCCTCTATATACGGACCAAGCTTAAGGTAGTCGAGAGCATCAAGTGTGAATCCTTCAGGAAGACTCTCCCTTCCTGAATACCAGGCTGTCTTAATATGTGGATAAGTGTCTTTTATCCATCTTGCAAGCCTTTCCACCTCGAATGGTTCTGCATCGCCTCCCATGAAGCAGAAGCAGGTCACTGCTGCAGCATACTGCCCGATAAGGGATGAAAGCATTTCCTCGGTCATCGGCTGACCTTCATCACTCCAGAGCCATGGGCTGTGGCATCCTGTACACCTGTTGGGACAACATGAAATATTGACTGCCAGGGTGATCTCATCTGGGACCTCCTGGCAGACAATATCATAACTGTAGCACTTCAACATAGTAATTTGACAGATTCCGCGACTCCCTTCGGTCGCTCGAAATGACAGTTGAGCGTTTAGTTGTTATGATGATAGTAGCGTCTTGCAGCCTCTTCCTGACGAGCCATAGAGAAGTTGCTGACACGCTTCATATAACCGATGATACGGGTCAGATAATCAATGTCTTCGCTGTGGCATTCAGGGCACTCCTTAAGGTAGTGCTTGCTGATGTGTCCGCATTTGTTGCAGATGGTGTTGGGAATGTTGAACGTGAAATAGTTGCATCCTTCCTGGGCGGCCACCTTCAGCAGCTGTGCGTACTGTGCCTTGGACAGGTGCTCTTCCAGATTGAGGTGGAGAGCAGATCCTCCGGTTAGATGCTCTATGTACTTGCGGCCGTGGAGACGCATCTTGTCGATGATATTCAGCGACTTGTCCTCGACGATGTAGAAATAGCTGTTGTAGCAGTCACGAGGCACTGCATAGCCGTCTTCCCTATCCCACTTGGCATGCTTCACTCCCACATTCTCTGCAGGAATCATCTCGCAGTTGAACAGTGTTGTCTTTGTACGGTACTTCTTGTTGTATTCCTCGATAAGACCGAGAGTGTTCTGTACGAACTCCACATACTGAGGATTATCGTTGATCTCGATACCGAGGAACTCGGCAGCCTCCACAAGGCCGTTTATGCCGACTGTGAGGTACTGGCGTCCGATATTGATGAATCCTGCATCAAACAGAGGAAGCATTCCCTGCTCCTTGAGAGACTTGAGGTTTTCGTCGTATGCAAGCTGAACCTTGTGGACGAGGTCGATGACTTCTGCGAGATAAGTCATGTAGTCACGTCCGTTCTTTACTGCATACTGGACGCAGCGGTTAAGGTTTATAGTCAGGACGCTCTTGGATCCGGTAGATACACCGCCAGCTCCGAGGGTGTAGCTGAATCCGTTGTCCTGTATTTCGTTGCGCAGACGGCAGCATGAAGCCAGCGAGTCTGCATTATCGCTCATGTAAGTGAAGAATGAGTGTCCTTCAGAGTACATCTCTGCCGTGAAGTCTCCCCATTCCTTGTCCTTCACCTCGTTGTTCTCCGTAAGGAGAGCCATTGTCTCTACAGGGAATGTGAGAGGAGTCTTGAGTCTTTCGGCGTTGAACCACTTCATAAAACGCTTCTGGAGCCATGAAAGACCGTTCCAGTCAGGCTTGGAGCCGTCAGGGAAACGGAATTCTCCGAAGATGCTGTCGAAATAGTTCTTGTCGTAGTATGAGATGTTCCAGAACACAGCCTGGAAGTTACGTGCTCCTGTAGGCTGGTTGATGGAATATACGATCTGCTCGAAGCAGTCTGTGATAATCTTGTCGATTGTGCGCTTCTTGGCTGAATTGTCTGCCTGGAAATCAGGATTCTTCCAGTAATCGAGTCCGTATTCCTTACCGATGAAGTAGTTCATGTACATGAGGAATTCCGGAGTCGCACAGGCACCGCTGAGCATGCTGGAAACCATGAATACGAGGTTGATGAAGCCTCCGCAGAAAGACTTCAGGTTGGTCGGCCCGATCGAATTGCCGCCAATTGGCTTTGTACCCTCGAGCAGCCAGGGATACATGGTGATGCTGGCACAGTAATTAGCCAGTGAAGTCTCGTCATTCTTGTAGATATGGTGGTTCTTGAGCAGGCGTATATATTTATCAGACAGTTCCTTGCCGTACATTTTCTTCATTCTGTCGGTGAGGATCCTGCGGTTAAGACGGATGAAGTTCTTCTTTGGAAGTTCGCCTATGAGAGTAGCGAGGTTCTTCTTCTCGATATTTGCGTTTGCGTCGTACTTGCTGCCTGTGGCCGCGTTCTCAGCCTGGCAGTACTGGATGAGGAAGTCGAGATGGTCACGTACCTCACGGTCTTCACTATGTCTCTGGCGGTAGAGCATGAATGACTTTGCCACAGCAAAATACTGCTCTGCCATGAGTCCGACTTCTACCTGATTCTGAATCTCCTCCACACTCATGCCCTCGGTGATGCGGACATGTGAGAGAATGTTCACGAGGTCTTCCTCAGTTGCGAATGCGCCTACCGAAAGGAAGGCCTTGCGTATGGCATTCTTGATCTTCTCTACGGAGAAGGTCTTGCGTTTTCCGTCTCTTTTGACGATGGTGATATCAGCACTGCTCATATATGTGATTGAATTTTTCGATATAGGACGCTAAGGTAGCCAATAAAAAAAGGCTGTGCCCTACGGGCATAGCCTTTTTATCAACATAGTTTTTAACAAGTGCACTGAAGTGTGCAGAAGCTTATTTTGCATCCATTGCCTGACAAGCGGTGATTGCTACCATCTTGTAGATATCATCTACCGAGCAGCCGCGGCTGAGGTCGTTCACAGGACGTGCAATACCCTGAAGGATAGGTCCTATAGCGTCAGCGCCACCGAGTCTCTGAACGAGCTTGTAGGCGATATTACCTACCTCAAGGCATGGGAATACGAGAACGTTTGCGTGACCGGCGATCTCTGAGCCAGGTGCCTTCTTCTGGCCAACTGAAGCTACGAGAGCTGCATCTGCCTGAAGTTCACCTTCCACCTTGAGGGCAGGATCAAGTTCGCGAGCGAGCTTTGTAGCTTCGATTACCTTGTCCACAACCTCATGCTTTGCAGAACCCATTGTAGAGAATGAGAGCATAGCGACCTTAGGATCTGCGAAACCAGCTACGCTCTTTGCTGTCTGAGCTGTGCAGACAGCGATCTGTGCAAGCTGTGATGCATCAGGCATAGGAGTAACTGCAACGTCACCTACTACAAGCACACCATTCTCACCGTACTGTGGAGTCTGGGTGATCATGAGCATTGCACCGCTGACGCAGGTGATGCCAGGTGCACACTTGATGATCTGGAGAGCCGGACGGAGGGTCTCGCCTGTTGTCGAGAGAGCACCGCTTATCTGTCCGTCTGCATCGCCGCTCTTTATGATGAGACATCCGAAATAGAGCGGATCGAGAACCTGCTGTGCAGCCTTCTCCGGAGTCATGCCCTTGTTTTTGCGGAGTTCATAAAGAAGGTTTGCATACTCAGCTGTCTTTTCGCTTGTCGCAGGATCGATGATTGTAGCCTTGCCGATGTTCTTGAGACCGAGCTTTTCAGCAAGAGCGAAGATCTCGTCAGGGTTGCCGATAAGAATAATGTCGGCGATCTCGTCTGCCAGAGCCTTGTCTGCAGCAGTGAGAGTACGCTCTTCGAGCGATTCGGGAAGCACGATGCGCTGTTTGTTTGATTTAGCGCGTGCGATGATGCTTTCGATAAGTGTCATGATACGTTTATGTATTATAAATTGTTTCTAAAAATTCAGTCCGCAAATGTAAGAAAAATTACTTTTCATTTCCTCCAGAAGCTCAGGATTATCTGCAGCGATATTGTGTTTTTCTCCAAAATCCGCTTCAAGGTCGAAAAGTCCCCATTCACCGAGATTACCCAACTCGTTAAGCGTCTTGTTGCGAACAAGGCCTGTGTATGGAGGAAGAAGGGAGTATTTACCCTTCCTGTAAGAGAGTCTTCCCTCTGCTTCATGGATCAGGTCTACCCTTCCCTGCTGTGTGCGACCGAGAAATGCGTCAAGGTGGTTCTGACTGTCAAGCCCCTCCGGTACAGAACCTCCTACAAGGGCTCCGATACTTGCAAAAAAGTCATGCTGTGACACCAACGCATCAGATAACATTGGAGTTAAATGACCTTTCCAGTAAATAATTAAAGGAATATGCGTACCCCCGTCGAATAGACTGTATTTTCCACCACGGGTGCCGTTGCGAGGATCGTGGGTACCAAGCCTCTCCTCAGAATCGTCACAATAACCGTCATTTACAACAGGACCGTTGTCACTCGTAAAAATCACGAGAGTGTTTTCCGCCAGACCGCTCTTTTCAAGATATGAGATGACCTCTCCTACACACCAGTCTGCTTCGACTACAGCATCTCCACGAGGTCCCAGGTCTGTGCTTCCGACGAATCTCTGATGAGGTGCGCGTGGTACATGTGGCTGATGGAGGCCATAATAAAGGAAGAAAGGCTTGTCCTTATCGCGGTTATCAAGATAGTTCTTTACCTTTCCGATGAAATAGTCCGCCATCTGTTCATCCACCCAGCGTGCCTTCTGTCCTCCCTTCATGAATCCGATACGTGGTATTCCGTTCACTATTGAATTGAAGTGCCCGTCATACCATTTCATCTTCATCATCTCCGGGTGTGTCAGAGCAGTGGGCTCGCCTTCGAAATTCTGCTTATAGCTGACGTAGATAGGATCATCGGCTTCAAGTCCTTCCACAAGACCGTTTTCAACATATACAGTCGGTACCCTGTCATTTGTAGCCGCTATCAGGCATGTATAGTCAAAGCCTACCGTATTTGCACTGGGACTTATAGGTTTGTTCCAGTCGGTGTCACCGTCTCCCATGCCAAGATGCCATTTTCCTATCGCTGCAGTCTGATATCCTTCTGCCTGGAGCATTTTAGGCATTGTAGGCATTTCGGTGTCAATCAGCAGCGGAGCGTCTCCAGGAAGAATCTTGGCTTCGGCATTCCTCCAAGGGTACATACCGGTAAAAAGGGCATAACGGCTTGGGGTGGATGTCGATGAGGTGGCATATCCGTTGGTAAAACGGATACCGTTATCAGCAAGCCTGTCAATATTCGGGGTACAGATGGTACGGCTTCCGTACGCGCTCACATCCCCCAGTCCGAGATCGTCGGCCACAATAAGGAGAATATTCGGATTCTGCTGTTTTTCAGAGCAGGATACCGAAGCCAGGGCAAGTGCCGGAAGCAGTCTTAATGCGGTATTTCTCATTATCTGCAGATTATGTACGTGGTTTCAGGAGCGGCAGAGCCCGTAAGGAGTCCGTTATCCACCTTGAATGTCCTGCCGTAAACCTTGTCCTGATAGTCTCCGTCTGGAAGTGAGGTTGCAAGCGATACAGTAACTTCGTCCAGCGAGAAATTGATTACTGCGGCACCTTTGTCACCACGGTTAACAGCCACTGCCTTTCCGTCTTCAGCAATCTGGACGTTTTCTGTCTGGCCGTCCATGCACTGGCGGAACCAGTTCACAGCCACCACCTCAGGATGGAAGAACTCGTCGTTGCCACGTGCTCCGAGAAGGTTGTCTCCGAAATAGTTGTCACGCGTAGAGTTCATAGGACGGCTGAAGAACAGAGGTGTTCCGTTCTGACGTGCTGTAAGGAATACCCAACCTGTGCGGATCTGGGCGTCTGTCAGGCCTGCGCTCTCGTTGGCGTTGCAGTAGGTGTCGTGGCTCTCTACCCATGTTGTCAGATACTCCGGAGCAGCACGGTGATACCAGTCGAGGAGATTTACAGCCTTTGCATTTCTCTTCCAGAGAGCTTCACGAAGGACGTGACCGTATGTGGAAGCGGTCTGGCCGAAATATCCGGCATATTCTTCCTCAGGCACGTTTCTGTCCTGCAGGACTTCGCCATATACGAAAAGGCTGTCGTAAGGAATGCAGAGTGATACTCCGAGCACATCCTTGCGGCCGGTAGCTACATCCCAGAAGTCATTCTCAGTAACACCGGCTTCCGTGTCTATAGGATCTGAGTGAACACCGATATGCTTTGCGGTGTCATAGCGGAAGCCGCGTACGCCCATCCTGATGAGCTTGTTCACGAACTCCATATAATATTTCTGGAATAGAGGATTCTCCGTATTCACGTCAGGAAGGCCGCCGACGCCCTGATGGGTGCACTGTGTGCGGTCGTTGTAGTCCTGGATACCCTCAAGACCCTTGGTGTGGAACATCTTCTCACGTCCGCCTACAGCTGCGTAGAAGTCGTCGCTCACAAGGTCGATGTCGAATCCTGTGTGATTCGGAAGCACGTCCACAAGCACACGGATGTCATATTTCTTTGCAGAATCCAGCATAACCTTCATTTCCTCTTCTGTACCGAGGATGTTGTTTCCGATGGTCCAGTCAGTAGGCTGATAATAATGGTACCAGTTGCCTTCCTTCTCGTCAAGAATCTTGATATTGCCTCCTTCAGGACTGAAGCATGCATTTACAGGTGATGTCTGGATCATGGTGAAGCCGGCATCTGCAATCTGCTTCATATTCTCTGCGATAGTCGGAAAATTCCAGCTCCATACGTGGAGGATGGTCTCCGTGTTGGTGCTGTTCGGGTCGTGCTGCATCCTGTCCGCATATGTGCTTTTCTGCGATGCACATGCGGCTATTGCGAAAACAGCGATGAGGGTAAGTATTCTTTTCATGTTAAATATATATTATTGCTGCGTCATTGTGATTGTCGGATGTGATTTCAGATCGCCGATGGTTGCTGAGCCGCTGTATGAACAGCTGTGGTTCCAGCCAGATTGGTGGTTATATGTTGCCGTCACCTCCGACTGGTTAGTTACTCCATCGAATACCACATTTTCGTAAGTAACCGTGTAATTATAATTCTGTCCACTTCGACTTCTGCTACTCTTCACTGATCCATAGGTAACAGTTCCTCCAGACACGGCCAATGTCGGCCTAGGATCATTAGCACCTGGTCCAGTGCTGCTCGCATGCGTAAACGTCACTGTAAGCTTGCTGATTGTCACCTTACTTGACTGCTCTACCTCCAGGAAGTCGGTTGCATATCCCTCTGCTTCAAGCGTCACCTTCACCTTACCGGTCTCGTTGATTGTATACATTTCAGGCAGAGTCTGCCTTCCGGTATTGGTCGGTTTATAAGTATATGTATTGACATTTGGATCTTTACTGCTGAAGCTGAGTCCCTCAAGCTTCACCTTAACAGGAGTGACAGTATTCATGTTGAACTGGAATGTCGTGGCTTTTCCGACTCCGGCCTGAACACCATCAGGGAAGGTCAGCAATGTGAATGACTGAGCATTGAAGAACTCATCAGAATCTAGATTGAAATACTTGTTATACACATAAACCTCCGAGGCATTCTCCGCCTTGGTCGTCAGCCAGTATGTCCTGATGAGCTTCAGTCCCTCATACATTTCGAGAGCCTGATAATCCTCATATGTGTCTATGGTCTTCACAAAATGATATGACCTTTTTCCGGACTTTGACGGCACAATCGAGAGTGCAGGCTCCACTGGCATCTCGTTATTCTTCTGGGTCGCGTCAGGAGACAATGTCAGATCCTTCACCTCAATGGCGAAATCCAGAGGGAATAGGTCCGGAGTAAGGTCATCCGGAATCCTGATGGCGACATCCATCAGTTTTCCTGCAGCCTTAGCAATATATTTCGGCCAGCAGTTCACCTTCATCTGCAGTGGCCTCTGAAGCCTGTAGCGGATGGTCTTGTGAAGGTTTGCATTATCTGTCACATTCAGATATATTTCCTGAAGGTGGGTAATGGCCCCGGGATTCTGAACATTCAGTGTTACTTCTCTCCAGCCTTGCATCTCGCCTGTAAGATCCGTGTGACCGTCCACTCTCCCCTTGATCACGGAACCTGTACCGTCCAGAATACCTTCCACCAGCACTCTGTCATTGGCTGTTTGATTGAAATTCTGTATACTCGGCACATACTTATATCTGAGCTTGACTGCGTTGTTTGAAGTCAATGTCGTGTCCGTATAGCTCACGAAGATACGGCCCAGACCATCCGAAACATTGGTAAATCCCTGAGTGTCAGTTGATCCTGCAAGGTTATTACCGGCAGGGTTGTTCATTGCCTCTTCAAGAGTAGGATAACCGGGGCCGGCGACGGTCGTTATAGTAAAGGTGTATTGGAAGTTTCTGAGAATATTATAGTAATAACTCTTGTTATCATCACCACGTCGCAGCAAGTCCACCTTATAGTATGAATACGCCGCAGCATTGTTATACCGTCCTTTGATGATGATGTGCGGAGGCGACTCACTCCACTGACTCTCCACACCGGCACGCACAGACACCTTACGTTCATACATATATGTAGGATTGCCAGGAGCAAGAAAATCAGAATCCGAAAGCGTAGTCTTTAAAGTCGCACTCGGCAATGCGTGACCATAGTACTTGTAAGTATCTCTTAAAGTCGCATACGGAAAAAGCGCATTGTTTTCATCGATAAAGCTCTGGAATTCATTCTTATCAATATTATACGGTGCCACAGTACCCCTGTCAATGGTATTGTACACCGCATACGACTCCATATTGAATACATTATTATCATCCACACCATCAACAACGGTGATCGAAGCATAGTTCCTCAGAAGAGGCACGCACTGAAACTTCGCGGCAATCTCTTCCACCAGGAGATCCGGATCCGAAGGATTGGCCTTTTCCTTCGTCTTGATATACCACACCTGCATCCTGTACCAGTAAGCACTTTCCTTATCAGAACCTTTCGTTACATAAAGGTTGGAAATAACATCGCTTTCGTGACCATAATGAATCTGGTCCACAGGGCAGTTTGCGATGAAATGGATGATCCTCTCCTTCTCGGTCTTGCGCAGGGTCACCTTGAACTTATGCTCATTCTTATGTGTATCCTTATCTGTAACATGATCGGCAACACCACCATCAATCAATGTTGCGGGCTGAGTATCGATATAGTAACCGTTCTCATCGAAAACGATCAGATGCAGCGTCTTGACAGCTGTTGCAGTGCTTTCGCCGAAAGCCTTGGTTGCCAAGGCATCATCCGGCAGCTGCACACTGAAAGTCACCTCGACCGTACCCTCGGAATCACCTCCGGCAGGCACCTCAAGCAGTTCAGGCTGCTGGCAGGAAGCCATCAGCCAAAGCAAAGAGAACATATATAGAAGTATCCTTTTCATCATAAAATAATTTTAACGAGGAGCATCACCCCAGGTAAATGCATAATTACCATCAAAATTACCTGGCCGTGCCTCTCTCTCAGAGCCCCAGTACCACTCGTCATATACGCAGCGCACAGAACCTGTCTGTCCATCCGTAATCTTTCTATAGTTTGTATTTGCCTGATTCTGGACCTGATCGGTAGATGAATAATAATAGTTCGAGCTATAGAAGATATCCTGGATAACCTGCTTCTGCTGCAGACCGATTATAAAGCGGATCTCTGCAAAAGTCGGCAAGCGCCATCTTCCAGCCGGGAAGCCGTGCTCCTGGAACGACGCACATCGCATTGCAGCACCTTCAGGAGTAATCTTACTATGTCCGGAACTAAGGAATGACACGACTCTGAGCTTTGGTGCAATCACACGCCACACATCTCCCTGCGACGATGTCGGATAATAATACTGCAGTTTTCTTGTATTGCCATTGACATCAACCGCCGTAGCCCAGTGCTGATCCATATCATAATTGTCATTATTCAAATCCGTGTCTGACTCTGTTACCCTCGGGTCACCGATAAGGTAATGGTAATTTTCCCCATAATACTCAAATACGTCGGTATCCTTAAATCTTGACACATTAATCACATACATATGGTCACCACTGTCAGAATTACCAGGTATACGACCAAGGTTATATTGATTATTATTGAACTTGATGTCATTGTTGTCGTTGGATCCGTTCTGCTTACTGTTGATTCCGTTTACAAAAATCGAATGCGCAACACTCTGGTCCGGGATCACATAGATCGGAGGATACTGCACAAAGACCACCCTCTCGACAAAACTCTGCTCATCCGCATCAAGCACACCGTTAGGAGTCAGGTCAAGCCAGACCTTAAGGTGATAATAGATCGGAGAATAGACATTTGAAGGAATCGCATTGGTCAATACGATCTCATCTCCGGAATCAGAAATCTTGAAAGAATTGTTGCTCACGCCGGAAAGCTGCACAGACACAGGAGTCTCGCTGCGGCAGTTGATGTAGTATGCAGAATATTTATTTTTCTCGTTATATTTCTCAATCACATCAAGACCGTCAAGGCTGCCAGGCCACTCCAGAGCCCACGCCACCTTATGCGAAGCCTCGAAAGGGAGATATCCCTTATTGGTATTGTTCATCTCGATGTATGTCTCTGGCACCACCAGATAACGCCACTCATTGATATCCACTTCCTCCTTAAGTCCGGCATCGCCGTCCGACCAGTCAAGAATGTAGCAAGACATCTCATCAAGCTCTGCAGGATGGTTGTAATCACGCGAGCCGAGCACGCCGATGTTAAGGTTGATGTCATACCAGTAGTTCCTGTCCATCTTCTGCGAAAGACCGTTCACCACCACCTGATAGTAATATGTGGTGAATCGCTCGTCTCCATCTCTTCTCCAAGGAAGCATCAGGGTAAAATACGGAGCCTCCACATCATTATCAGAACCCTCCCAGCTGAATGGATATGAATAGAAGGAGACTTCACAACTGTATTTATAATATTTCTTGGTAACCTTATTCCCTCCTTCTTCCGTAAACTCTTTGGAAACGGTCTCTTTGTAGGAGAATTTACCCGTATATAATGTCTCGAACCTGATTGGATCGGCTTTATCATCGCCATCTGATGGATTCACAATGTTATTCGGTCCATCAACCACTGTCTGAAGCAATCCCTTATGGAATCCCATATGCATGGTGTAAACACCCTTTGTCGGGTCTGCAGGATCACTGAAATACGGACGCCAGACTTCATTGTACACCTGACTATCAGAGACATCTGTAGCTGTCACATTTATGAACTCCGGCACAAGAATCGTCATTGTGATCTTGCTCGCCGCCCTCTTGAGAGGAACAGTGCCGGTGATGCTGTCTCCTGCCTTAGTGACCTTACAGACTCCAGTACTTTTCGCAGAATCATATGAGGACATGATGAACTTCTCCGGAGCCACAAAACTTCCGTCCGACGCAACAACTCCCTTGAACTCGTTGGACTTGAGAGTTATCGTTTGAATATCCGCCACTTTCTCCTTACCCGTAAACGTCACGTCATCCGGCATATTGGCCACCACATACACGTCGCACTGAGTGGCATCATCAGGAAACAGACGGCCGGCTATCTCTTCCGACACATACACAGGAACGACTTCCTTGCCGGAGGTATTGCTCAACCCTGAGACATGCTTATAGAACACGCATTCCTCACCAGTCTTGCCTTCCGGATAAAGGAAGATGTCCAGCCTTGTCAGCAGACGTTCCTTTTCTGTTCCTTCATGGGGATTCACCGGGAAATCATCAGCCTTGGTTCCCATCGACGTGTTATATACGGTAATGGCAATGCAGTCCTTTCCCAGATTCTGGAGATCATCCAGATCCGAGGTGCAGGAACATAGCCCCAACAGCATTATGATATATATGTATATACGACGCATCTTCCTAAATGATATTCTGTACAAGAGTATATTCATTAAAATCGTGACCAGAACAGAGGTTCTCCACCACGATGGTCTGCTCATCATTCGCAGTACGCACCACTATTCTCAGCTTTGCCTTATTGGTGTTTGTCTGGCTGGTGGCATCCTTCACCCTGATCTTCAGCTTCGCTATCGATTTATCTCCAACAGTACCGGAAGGATTTGTCACAACCGTATAAGGATCAGCATTGTTCTCATCATATTTCTCCGGATCCACAAACTCAAAGGCATCTGTACTTGTTCCGCCTACCGGGATCAGAGTAGCTGTCCAAGTAGCTCCCTTAGGGGCATCAAGCTTGAAATAGCACTCGGCCGGCTTCTTCTTATCATTGAATAGCACCACCTCGCCTGTATGCTCGTTAAGGTTACTGATAGTATTATCGTACCACTGGATCTTGTCAGATACCACCACGACCTGAGTATAGTCCAGCGTAATGTCTTTCTTTTGCCAAGGAAGCACCTCGCAGGTCAGCGTGATTTCCTTATCCGTAAACACCAGCTCATACAAGTACCTGTTGCCCGCAAGCCACTCCTTCTGAGAGAATCCGTTGAGCTGGAAGGTCTTGACCTGCTCCTCTCCTTGATTGGTAGTATCAGTATATCTGACTTCCAGAGTTGCATACGCAAACTCCCTCTGATCCTGAGGCCATATCATGCGGAAGGCATCCACATCATTACGGTTGAAGAGGTTGATGGCAGTAGAATCTTTGGAGAGCTTATGGTTCCTGTTCAAAAGCCTGAGCGTGTCAGCCTCTGTGTCCGTATAAGTTACAACCGGCTTGCCTCCCGCAACGGTATTGATACCATTCGAGAAGTCAATCGTCACCTTCTTCTTCGTCACCACATTCAGAACAGCACTGTTGATGGTCACAGGAGCCTCGCGGACGCTTCTTACAGTAAACCTGAATGCAGAAAAGAGATGATTCATCTTCAAATCTATCGGAGATGAATCCGGATTGGCCTGCGTGTATGTACGTTTGGTCACGTCCGAATAAAGGAAGTCATACAGCGGAGAAGCGTAGGTAAACTTGTACGAAGGCAGCGGTAACTTGAAAGTCGTCTTGTCAAACTCCGGATGTTCACCGAAAAAAGTAATCGTATTATATCCCGATGGACCGGTGAAAAGCCAGCCAAAGCAGCTGTGGTTACTTCCGTAGAGCCAGAAATACTCATCACCGGAAACATAGTCCCACACCTCCTGACCATCGACGGTACAGTGTATCCTCGAATGGTCGATGTACCATCTGTTCTCTGCAGGCACTTCAAGAATATTGCCTACACCTGTCATATAGTCGTACACCACCAGTTCGTTTCCCGAACGGTTTATGTCATCGATGAATGCCTTGGTCTGTGGATCGGCAGCAGAGAAGGCCATAGCCGGCCCCTTGACCATATCACGCCCCGCCTCCTTCACGCAGGAAAGAAGCACCAGGCTCATGGCAAGCATCATTAAATATGTATGGTAACGCTTCATTATCTATTGATTATCAAGGTTTTGCTAGCTTGCTATACCCCCCCCCATCTACATCATTCCAGTTGTATGTTTCTGAAGAAAATTCTATCTTGTTGATTCCGATTATCAAGTTGTAGACATACCTCTTTCCGATCTCCCACCTGTCGATGCCGACATCGGTCGGCTCCACAACGAATGTCTGGTTGTAATACTTACCCATCGTATAGACATGACAGCCAACTGTGATACGATGAGTCTCTCCAGGGATGATGAGGAGCTGGGCGACAGAGCGCAGATCCATGTCCAGAAGCAGCTCGTTTGACCCATCGTGGCCGCCTTCATCTCCGAATATATGGATATTTTTCTGACCGACCAGATTCGTCCATCCAGCCTCAATGGTGCCGTCATCCTTGACAGTAGCCGAAAAATCCCCGGTATGATACACCTGTTCCAAGGTGATCCTGTCAATATGCACACGGTCAGCATCATAGTCATCCTCAGCCCTCACCTTGAACTCCACCAAGGACAAAGCGTGATAAAAACGCGCTGGATAGGCACTTAGCTTGTTTACACCGACATAATGTCCGTTCTGCACCTGCGGCATAAAGAACATCGCATCGGTCTGGGATTTATTTACATACTCAAGGTTCGGATCGCCAATCTGTTCTGCCGTCATCGGGATATACTGTCCGACAGTGTAGCGCGGCACACTCAAAGTCCTGGTCTGGACATCGAAGGTCGCCATCTCCTTCAGAGATTTGAGTGTTCCGTCAATAACCTGATCCTTGACATTCACCGCCTCAAACTTATAGTACGGACTGATTCCGGCGAATATCAGGGAACCGTCTTCCGGCCAGAGGTGAGGCCGATCTTTCTTTTTCGTGCTTTTGCAGTCATCAGTCAGCGTGCTGATGATTCCGCCCCAGGCACCGTTAGAGCTTCGATATCCGAACTCAGCCGGCATGACCTTAAGATTTCCTTCATCGTCCTTCAGATCGTTTCCTTCAGCATCCTTATAATATACATAAGGCACGACACTGGTCGTATTTTCCCACTCGCCCGGAGCTACGGCAGGGTTATGAAACGCAAAGACGCCCATCGTCTCACCTTGTGGGAAGGTGGTGCCGGTAATCGCACCCGGAATGGACTTTGTCGACACGGAAGCCACAGGGGCGATCGAGATATCCCTGCCGGATGTCTCGAACTCTATCTCGCTCTTAACGCAGGCCGAAACCACACAGATGGCAGCAGCAGCCACAAGCGCTTTTATGTATCCCTGATATCTCATGTTCATCATCTTTCACTCCAGTGACCGATTCCGGTCGTATATGCGAGCTTGCGCTCGTTGATTGTAAGGGAATAGGTATAATATCGTCCCGGTTCCCACGTTATTTTGATTTCCTCAGTAGCATCCTTCTGGGCATCTATCCAGTCGGAGCCGTCCACTTGGAAAGCATATTGAAGTTCGATCACAGAGCCCAGCTTCTGAGGTATGATCGTATGCAGCTCACCAATGAACTGCATCTCGGGTCCTGCGAGGAATTGTCCATCCCTCTCAGAATCATAGAACACGATGTCGGTGGCGGTAGACTCATCTACGGTCCATTTCTGATACTTCGAAGAGTCATAGTTTCCGACGGTCGCCACATTCCTGAGGACGATCCTGTCGATACGCACCTTGACATCTGCTCCATATCCGCTGGCAATGCGCATGTCCATCCTGGACAGGGCATGGCTGAACGGAAGCTTCACTTCTCCCTCCACAGAGGTGAGTCCGGAAGCTGTCTGTGCAAAGAGCACGTCATCGCCGTCGCGGGTGACATCGAAGCCGTCCAATGTCATCACGCCTTTCGAGAATCTCACCGGAAGGCTGCACGGCGAGTAAGCATAGAAAGTCAATGTGGAATTTGTCGGCCATAACGTAAGCGACTCCGAAGACCACAAGCCGTCCTTGCAGCCGACTTCTCTGTCGCTGATGAATTCCGCCGACTGATTGTCCAGAGCCCACACCCCGAAGGTCTTGTCTTCGGGGAATGGGACGGACATATCTTCAGACCTCACCTCATGCCCTATGACCGGATTGAACACGATCGGCTTCTGCACCAGATTTGTCTTGGAGATGCAGGAGACCAGCGTGAGGGTCAACAGGAATGGTATGAGGGGCTTTTTGAGCATTTGTTAAGACTAGAAAATGAACTGATCAGCTGCGTCCACCTCAACCCAGTCTTCCATATGAGGCTCGATGAGGATCTCTTTTGCAGTGAAAGTGATGTAGTAAGTATAGTGCTTACCGATCTCCCAGCCATTACCAAGGTCTACTGTTACAACCTCTTTGATAACCTCGTCACCAAGGTTGTTAGTGAACTTTATAGTTGCCTTGTAATTCTTAGTATCATTTACCTGAGGGATAACAAGAGTACCGCGATCGACGTTTTCTATAACAACAGGCTCGGTGGTAAGGTTTTTCTCGCCGTCAAATACAGTCACATCTACAGGAAATCCTGTAATCTGCCATTCTCTGCCAGCAGAAAGGAAAGATCCCAGAGGTCTAACCTCGTTGATTGTCAGGTTATTTATAACAAAATTGCCACCTGATGTAACTTCATCACCCTTTACCTTGAAAGTAATCCAAGAAAGAGCGTGCTTGAAAGTTACAGGGACGCCTGGAACTGCTGTCTTCTCATTATATGAAACTGTCGCATCTGTCCACATAAGGTCTATAGTCTCTGCTGTAGTTGCAGGGCTTGCATAACCAAAAGCAAACTGATCATTTACTACATTATGTGTAATGTTAGTTACAGGGGCATCAGCTGGGCTGAGGCAAGCGAAAACCATCGAACCGGTCTTAGGCCAGTAGTAAGGCTTTTTAGCACCTCTCCAGAGAGTTCCGTCAACAGACTTTGCGAACTCCTTTCCGTCAATATACTTAGCTGCGTCAGCAAACTCAGAGTGGTCCGTTCCTGCAACCTTATCACTCTTCCAGTAAGCATACACCTTGAATGTCTCTGCAGCAGGATAATCAGTGCCATCAATAGCGTGCATTACATTAGCCTTAGTGGCTACAGAAGCTACTGGACGGAAAGCGATTTCAGACTCGCCCTCGTACTTCACCTCAGACTTGGTGCAGGCTACGATTGCGCCCACAGCAAGGATTGAAAAGAAAAACTTTTTCATGATAAATAGGATTAATTTAATTGTTTATGTATTTGTATTTAGTCAATTATTCCACAGGAACAGAAAGATCGTCTACAACTGTCCAGTCAACCACTGTAGGAGCAATGAGGATCTCTTCAGCACCGAAAGTGATGGTGTAGATATAGTGCTTGCCAGGGCGCCATTCAGCACTTGCATCACCAAGGTTCAGTGTCTTTGTCTGAGGCACGATAGCGCCTGAAGGAGCTACCTGCTGGAACTCGATAACCACCTTAGCTGCATCTGGATTGCAAGGCTGAGGAAGTACAAGTACACCATTCTTTGTATTCTCAAGAACTGAAGGGTCATTTGCAAGAGGATCGTACTCATTTGTAACATATGTTACGTTGTAGCCCATGTCGTTCCAATATACACGCACCTCTTCTGTCTCAGACCATGCACTCCATTTTGCAGTACCCTGCTCTGTTGCTGAAGAGCCTTTCACAGCTGTAAAATTACCCTTTGTCTCAATACCTGTGAGCTTTACAGACTTAACCGTCCAGTCAGTAGGAGTTGCTGCGCTCTGAAGATTGAATCTGAATGACAGCCATGAAAGAGCATGATGGAACTGAACTGGAACAGACGCAGTATTGCGATCATATGACTTATCTGTCAGATGGAACCACATAAAGTCAGTTGTGTTAGCGATATCTGATGACTGTTCATAATCAGTAACCACGAATGTCTTGTCATGATGGAGATATGCTTTGTTTCCTGGAGCATTTGCTGGAGAGTATCCTGCAAAGAACAATGAACCAGTAGTAGGCCAGTAGTAAGATTTACCCTGTCCACCCCAGTTTACATAATCCCTGGCCTCAAATGTCTGGTTGTTGATGTAGATTGTGTTAAAACCAGCAATCTGAGTGTCTTCAGCATCAGCCGGCTGATCAGCCCACCAAGCCCATACATTGAAGTTATAAGCGGCGCCAATTGGATAATAAGTTCCTACCACAGCAGCCTTGGTGGCCTTCTGTGATACAGGCTGGAAGGTAATCTCGTTCTGCTGATCGAAATCTACATTTGATTTTGTGCAGGCTGCCATAGCTGCTACGGCAAGAGCTGCGAATATCAGTTTTTTCATAACTCGTTGGTATTATTAATTTTCTTCTTTACTGTACAGGAATCTCTATTTCAGGCTCAACATCCACCCAATCAGCAACTTTAGGAGCAATAAGGATCTCGTTTGCACCAAAGGTGATGGTGTAAATATAGTGCTTTCCTGGTTCCCACATATTGTTAGTAATCTGACTACCATTAAGAGGAAGTGTTACTGTCTGACCGGGAAGGTAATTATTTTCACCTATATAGGTTTTAAGATTGTACGTAATTACAAGCTCAGCAGCAGCTGGCACTGCAGGAGTTTCATCCACTGCAGGTGTTCCTGGAGCACAAGACTGAGGTATGACAAGGACAGCATTATTTCTTGCATTAGTGCCTTCAACCACAACGTCTGTTCCTGGAAGTACCGTACCGCCATTTGCATATGTAACTGTATAATTAGCTCCTGTTACAACGCTGATTTCATCTTTACTATCTCCAGATTTTACAGCTTCAGTCCAAGTAT
This sequence comes from uncultured Bacteroidales bacterium, assembly GCA_947367315.1. Taxonomy (GTDB): domain Bacteria; phylum Bacteroidota; class Bacteroidia; order Bacteroidales; family UBA932; genus Cryptobacteroides. The sequence continues at coordinate 35,077 of CANBDX010000016.1, forward strand.
TAGCACCATTCTTTACAGCAGTAAATGTAGCCTTGTCCTCAATTCCTACGAGTTTAACATCAGTGATTGTCCACCTTGCTGCAGTTTCATCATCTTTGAGATTGAACTTGAATGTCAGCCATGAAAGAGCATGCTTGAAAGCCACAGGGACACCTTTGCCGTCAGTTCCGTTCTGATCGTATGACTCATCTGTCACATCGAACCACATAAGATCATTGGCGTTCGCTATAACATTAGACTGAACATAATCAGTGGCAGTAAAAGTCTTACTTGTAAGTTCATATTCAAATGTTCCAGTAGCACTTGCAGGAGAATAGCCGGCAAATACAAGGGAACCCTTTGTAGGCCAGTAGTATGGAGTCTGCCCCCCCCAACTATTAGCCGTCTCAGTTCTATGTACAAATGTTCCGTTTGCAATGTAAGGGGTAGTTGTAGTAAAACTTGCCAGTGCGGTTGCGGCATCATAATCTCCCCACCAAGCCCATACATTAAAGTTATAGGTTGCATCAGTAGGATAATCAGTTCCGTCCACCGCTGCCTTTGTAGCCTTCTGCGCTACAGGCTGGAAGGAGATTTCTCCCGGCTGTTCGAGCTGAACATTTGATTTTGTGCAGGCCGCCAATGCTCCGATGGCGAGGGCTGCGATTACAAGTCTTTTCATAACTCGTGTCTAATTGTAAATTGATTTTTGTATTATGTTTGTTTAAATTTTATTGCACTTCAATTTCGACATTTCCTCCGTCTTTCCACTCCTCCACTGCAGGGGAGATCTTGATCTCATTGTTGCCGAAGACTATCGTATATATATATTTCTTTCCCGGTTGCCAGGTTCGTTCGTCTGTACCGGCATCCAGAGGAAGCGTCTTTGTCTGGGCTCTGAGCCAGCTGTTTTCTGTTCCGTCGTACTTCCTGAGATTATAGGTGACGACGAGGTTTGCGGCGTTGTCCGCACATTCCTGCGGGATCACTACGACTCCATGTGGTGTGGATTCGAGCACGTCGTCCTCAGGTGATCCTGTTCCGATCTCACGGGCGAAGTGTGATCCGCTCCATACACGGACACCGCTGGTCGCTTCATGTCCTGTCCACTGATGAGGAGTGCCCTTTGAGTCAAAATCCGCCTTGGTCTCTATGCCGGTAAGAACGAGCTCGGTTATCAGCCAGTTATCCGGAACCCCAGACTTGCGCACGACGCGGAACTCCAGCCATGAGAGGGCGTGATGGAAGACCACCGGCACGCCGTTTACACTCTGGCCCTTGCCGTTCACATTATCATTAGTGTTATAAAAACCTGTTCTGTCAAACCACATCAGATCCACCGTCTGATCGAGGTAATGCGACTGGACATAATCGGTGACAGTGAATCTTCCTTCTTTCACATCATATCCGAAAGTGCCTCCAAGCGTCATGGACGGAGAATATCCGGCGAACACAAGCGAGCCCTTTGTCGGCCAGTAATATGGCGTGCTGCCGCCCCAGCTGCCGCTTCCCCTGTGTACGAATTCTCCTTTATCGATATATGGTGTAAAATCGTTCGAAGCCAAATAAGCATCCATGTCAGTTTCAGGAGAAGCATCAGCCCACCATGCCCATACATTGAAAGCGGGCGCACCATCACCATAGGCAGTGGATGTGTGCGCTGCCTTGGTGGCCTTTTCAGTGACCGGCTGGAGAGAAATCTCTCCGGTCGGCTCATACTGAATATTTGATTTGGTGCAGGCCAGGGCTGATCCGAGGATCAGGGCTGCAAGTGCAAATCTTTTCATTACCCGCTTTATTGTCTTTCTATTGTACTTCTATATCCACTGACACTGTCTCCCAATCAGTCACCTCAGGAAGGACGAGGATTTCGTTGTTACCGAAGGTGATGGTGTATGTGTAATGCTTTCCCGGCTTCCATGTGTTTCCGTCCGTTCCGGCTGTAAGATATACTGTCTTGGTCTGCTCTGCGCCTCCTTCCGATGCCTTGTATCTGACCTGCAGCTGCACATGCTCTGCTGCACATGACTGCGGGATCACAAGCACTCCGTTCGTTGTCGATTCCAGCACCACCGCTTCTGCAGATACCTGCTGACTTCCGTTCCAGACAGCAACAACGCTTCCATCTGTCTGGGCAGACCATTCGTCATTTCCCTCTGTAGGGATGGATGTGAATCTTGCCTTTGTCTTTATATTCTGCAGGGTCACATCTGTCACGAAATAGCTGGACATAGCGCCGTCCTTCTTCTTGAACTGGAACGTCAGCCATGAGAGCAGATGCTTGAATACTACGGGCACGCCATCCACAGTCTCATTCTGCGCGTTCTTATTGCTATTGTCTATATAAGAGCGTTCAGTCACATCGAACCACATAAGATCAACTGTCTTGGATATGTCGGTCGACTGCTCATATGCGGTGATCGTCATTGTCTTGTTGGTCCAGGAATAGCTGAAGTTCTGGGCCACGGCTGACGTCGGAGAATATCCGGCGAAGACGAGCGAGCCTCTTGTCGGCCAGAAATACGGGATATCCATTCCCTCCCAACTGTTTCCTGTCTTCTCCTTGTTTGCGAAAGTACATTTGTTGAGGTACATTTCTGCCACATCAGGGAAGTTCTCAAGCGGTGTGTTCTCACGAACATCCCCCCACCATGCCCATACATTGAACGTCGAGTCCTTAGGATATTCGGTACCGGTCACAGCCGCCTTGGTGGTCTTGGCTGTCACAGGTCGGAAAGAAATCTCTCCCGGCTGCTCATACCGAACGCTCGACTTGGTACAAGCCGAGAGCGCTGCTGCGATGAGTGCTATGTATATGAGTTTCTTCATTCTTTCCGTTTCCTTAGATTACTATTTCAGTATTGATTTCTCCCCATTCATCCACTTCCGGTGCAAGTCCACCGCCTGTGGAGACTTCCGGCTTAGGGATTTCAATGTCATCCGTCTCAATCCTTATATATTGCTCGGGGTTGTTCTCGAATTTCTTGGACACGTCCATATTGAATGACCATGGCTTTCCTCCGGTGTCGGTGATCACAAGGGAAAAAATCTGTGATGTGGACACTTCGAAGTTGCGGCCGAATGTGTTGAATTTCGCAAGGAAGCGCCCGTCCTTTCCTATCTGACCAGCCTCGAAATATACAGTTGCCTCATCATATGACTTCTGCGGGGCTCCGATCTTGTTATGGTCGGAGAGACCTGTCATCACAGACGAAACTGATCCGACATATTCCGCACCGCGTATTCTGTCGACTTCGATTATCCATGTCTCCACGACAGTTTTTGCGTGGATGTCAAGCGTATAGACCGGCATACCCTCTCCCCTGAACGGAATATAGACGTCCTCAAGCTTGCCGACGAAAAGGTGGTCCGGCTCAAATACGATGAGTTCCTCCTCATTCTTCACCGTACGTCCCTTGAGTCTTGTCCTTAGGTTGTCAGGGATGAGGTTGGTGAATGCAAATATGTCGTTTATGTTTCCATCCTGCGAGATGACGGTTGCTTCGGTATCGAAGTTATACACAAGGATGTCGTATTTCCTGCCCGGCATGACATGCACGTATCCTCCGTTATGAGGGAGGAATGACTGTGATGCGAACTTGCCGGATTCGGAGTCGTAGAAGATGGCACGCATCATCTCGGGATCCCTTTCAACAGTGTAGTTCACGATGTCCTTGTCAATGGTGATGTTAAGATAGACGTTGTTATCCACTTCCACCAGAGGACGTCTCTTACAGCCAGCACAGACCATAAGGAGGGCGATCAGAACCGATATGATGGTCAGCCTTCTCATTTTATGCCTCCTTTTTTAGTGTAAGTGACACGGATCGGGAGCAGAAACGATACAGAAGCTCTGGTAGGTCCGAAGAAATCGAAGACAAGGTTCTTGATTCCCGGGTCCTTGATCAGCTGGGAAAAGTCGTCGCTCGGCTCATAGTGACGTGCATAGGTCCTGATCCATCCCAGTCCGATATTGAACTCGATTCTCATCCACTTATTGGTCTTGGGACCTACAGGAAGGCCGAATGTGTAGTCTATGCCGACATCCATGTACTCTCCCTGATAACCTTCACGGATGTTCTGGTAGTCATAATAGCCTATGCCGCCATATAGACCGATAGCATGGCCCTGAAGCCTGTCGGACTTGGTCCATTTGTAGTTTTCACCTGGGAACCAGTACTTTGCATCGAGGAAAAGGCCGAGCATTTCACCGCACCATCTGTTTCTTGATGAGACAGCCCAAGGATAGTAGTAGTCTATGCCGATAGACCAGTTGTTCTTGATCGGGAACTCGAGGCCGACGTTAAGACCAGGCACAAGAAGGTTGGTCCTTGCTGCCATAATCATCAGTTTCTCCTTGAACACAGGCTGCTTCGGAGGGAATGATATTGCAGATTCCGTTGTAAGAGAATCCACAGGAGCAGCCACGGCCGGAAGGAACGGAGGGGCTGGTGCCCAAACGCATACCCAAGTGGCGGCACGGAGCTCAGGCATGTAGTTATCTATGAGATATCTCCATGACCATCCCCTGTCAAGCCTCTCAAGACGCCATTTTCTCGTTTCATTACCGATGCCCTTGGTGTGGAGGATCTTCAGGACCTGAGAACGGTCCTTGCGGGTGTAGTTGTCTTCTACCAGCTTGGTGAGACCGATCCAATTTTCAGCAAGAGGACTGATCTTTATCTTTCCGGCATTGAGCTTTACAGAATCGCCCGCTGACTTTAACAGAAATGCCTTTGCGGACTTGGCTCTCTCTCTTGAAAGCCATTTGTTGTGGCTGTAGGCACCCTCAGGAGAAGCCCAAGCATAGATTGTGATGCTGTCGATGCGGGGAGAGTGCATAAGATAGTGTCTGATACGGTCGATCTGACGCCTGTTGGAAAGATAGGTTGTGTCAATACTGATGCTGTCGCATTGGTAGTAGATGGAGAAGTTTTCAACTAACGTGCTGTCTTTTAAAGAGTTCTCCGGTGCTTGCGCATGTGACACGACAGAAGATATCGGCTCACCGGGAAAACCCTGTGTTTGTGATTGAACAATCTTAAGGTATCTTTGTAATCTAAATCAGAGATACCTTAT
>CANBDX010000017.1 GCA_947367315.1 uncultured Bacteroidales bacterium
GATTATTGGTTTCCCTTTCATTTGGGACTGCAAATATAGATACAAAAAATAAAACTGCAAAACTTTTTGAAAAAATTTTGCAGTTTTTTATTAATACACCCGATCAAGCCGGATGTGACGCGTCGTTTGACTCCTGACTAGAGGTTAGGATTCAAAGTCTTCCACTCAGCTACCGGCGGGATGATGCCGAGGCCGATGATTTCATCACGCATCTTCTGGAGGTGTGCGTATGAAGCGTCGAGGGCAGCGATTTCCTCTGGAGTACCGGTTACCTCACCGAAGTGAACTCCTGTTGAGTCGATCACTGTAGGCATAGCCATGAGGACGTTCTGATACTTCTCGGTGTTCACATAGCATCCTGCAGGCCAGTGGAACTCAGGACCACCCATAGCAGCCTGGATCATGAGCACTGACTGATAAGCCGGGCTCTGGAATGAAGAACGTCCACGGAGCTTGATGATGTTCGAGCCACCCTGAACTGTAGCGTGCTTGATCTCAGCCCACTTGTCCTCCGGGATATTGAACTCTGCGAGAGGCTTGCCGTCCACTGTGATCTTAGATGCGAACACTGCCATAGCTTCGCCGTGACCACCGTATGTACGTGCGTTCTCAACCTTGTACTGAGGTACGCCGAGCTCCTTTGCGATTGCCGACTGTAGACGTGTAGAGTCGAGAGCGGCAAGTGAAGTAAGCTGGTTTGGCTTGAGGCCTGAGCGGATGAGAGCTGTAAGAGCGGTTACGTCAGCCGGGTTGAAGATGACAACCACGTGATTCACGTCAGGGCAATACTTCTTGATGTTGTCACCGAACTCAGCAGCGATCTGGCAGTTACCCTTGAGAAGGTCCTCACGGGTCATGCCTTCCTTACGAGGCGCTCCACCTGATGAGATGATGTACTTTGCACCTGTGAAGGCTACCTCAGGATCAGTAGTCCATGTGATGTTTGCACCTTCGAATGCGCAGTGATAAAGCTCTTCTGCAACACCGTTTACGCCAGGACCATAGATGTCATAAAGGCAGATGTTTGGAGTAAGGCCGAGCATGAGAGCTGTCTGAGCCATGTTGGATCCGATAGCGCCGCCGGCACCTACGATCACAAGCTTGTCATTTGTCAAAAATTCCATAATAAATCTATAATATGTTAGTTATTTTAATCAAATCCCGGCAAATATACTAAATATTAGGTAACGACATACTATTTTACACCATAAAGTGTCTGGTTCATTGCATCTCGATAAACTTAATGACATCTTGGGCCTGAAATGGCCAAAAGTCGCATAAGGGGTCATCAAAAACGCCCATTCTGTAAGATTTCCAGTACACCTTAGGCGGATTTGTGCCAAAAGTTGCATAAGGGGTAAGTTAAAGGATAAATAACAGATGACGGATAAGTACCATGGTCAGCTAATACAATTACATGTCACAGGTTTGAAGTATAGGGGACGGAAAAATTTTCAGATATCAAAACATTTAGTATCTTTGCGGCTGAAATTCAAGGCGGAAGCCTAAAATATTAAAAGATAAGACAGTGGAACCTCCCAGTCCTATATTGAAAGAACAGAACCTCTCTGCGGATCAGATGTCTGACGATCCGTTGTCCCGCAACATTTATATGATCATGGGCAATGCTTCTGGCGAAAGTCAGGAGAACTATTCCGTGTGTGCCTGGTCGGCACGCACAGGTCTGTCGTATATAGGCACTCCGAATTCCACCATTTCATAGAACATTATTAAGACATGGCACTATATTTAAGAAAGAGACTTGACAACAAAGCGGAAATCGCGGTATGGCATGTGACGGAAACAGAGGAGGAACTCCTTAATCTGACTTCCGTACCAAGCGACGAACTTGAGGAAATCTCCCTTTTCCGCAGCGAAAGCCAGAGAAGGCAGAAACTTGCGGTAAGAGCCCTCATCAACGAGGTGTTCGAGGAAAAGATGTACCTCAACCATCACGACAACGGCCAGCCATATCTGGAAAACTGCGCCACTAACATAAGCATCACCCACACCGAGAATTATGTAGCGATCATCATCCACGATGAGGAAGAAGTCGGTATAGATATCGAATCACTTGACAGGGACTTCTCGGTAGTAGAAAAGAAAGCTCTTTCGGAAGATGAGATTGATGACCTGGATGACGACAAGAAGAACGAACAGCTCGCTATCTACTGGTGCGCAAAGGAAGCTATCTTCAAGAGAATGTCCCAGAACAGGGTAGATTTTGCAGAGCAGATTGAAGTCGAGAAGTTCAACGTTAGAAAGGAAGGTGAGCTTGAGGCTACATTTATTCACAAGGACGAACATGAGGAGGAATTCGAACTCGAATATATGATTTTCGACCGTCATGTACTAGTGTGTCTGGTGGGCTAAGAGAAACAAAAATGTTAGTCAATTTTGACATTTTCTAAACTAACTAAATATTTAAATGCCTGTTATTCAATATGATAACAGGCATTTTTGTGTATTGTTGATAACTTTTTATTTCAATTCCTGAGGATTAGTGTTGCATTTGGATTATCTTTGTCACATGGGCATTCATGACACATCCTGTGAGATGTCCCGATTATGCCCTGGATTACAATTTTCAACAATCTGATTAAATAAATTTATATACCGCGCCTTTGTGAGGGACGCGGGATAAAACCGACAACTCTATGGTAAAGCATGTGGTAAAACGCGACGGACGTGTCGTGATATTTGACAAGAGAAAAATCGTAGATGCCATTCTCAAGGCTATGGATGTGACCGAGCAGGGAGAAGATATAGTGCTTGCGGCCGAGATTGCAGCTACCATTTCAAAGATCGATGTGGAAGGCATGAGTGTGGAAAGCATCCAGGACCAGGTGGAGCTTGAACTCATGAACAGTCCTCGCAAGGAGGTGGCCAAGAAGTATATAGCATACCGCAACCAGAGAAACCTTGCACGTAAGGCAAAGTCGCGTGAAATCTTCCAGGAGATCATCGACGCACAGGCGACGGAAATCACCCGCGAGAACGCCAACATGAATGCGGATACTCCTGCAGGTATGATGATGAAGTTCGCGTCCGAGTCCACCAAGTCGTATGTGGACGAATGCATGCTTTCAGAGGAAGTGAAGGAGGCTGTAAAGAACAACTATATCCATGTCCATGACAAGGACTACTATCCTACCAAGAGTCTTACATGTATCCAGCATCCGCTCGACAAGATTCTTGAAGACGGATTTTTCGCAGGACACGGAGAGTCCCGTCCTGCCAAGAGGATCGAGACTGCCAGCATCCTCGGATGTATTTCGATGGAGACCGTGCAGAACGAGATGCATGGAGGTCAGGCTATCCCGGCATTCGACTTCTATATGGCACCTTTCGTGAGAAGGACTTTCCAGGAAGAACTGGACAAGATTTCCCAAATCAACGGAGAGGATTATTCAAGACTTTACGAAGTGGCTATCGACGATTATCTGAAGCGTGACCTTGTGGGGATCCAGGGTGACGAAAGAGTCGTTCAGCATGCAATCAACATGACGGTAAGCCGCGTGCACCAGTCAATGGAGGCATTCGTGCATAATATGAACTCAATCCACTCCCGTGGAGGAAATCAGGTGGTGTTCAGCTCCATCAACTATGGAACAGACACTTCTGCCGAGGGACGATGCGTAATCCGCGAGCTCCTCAACACTACATATGAAGGCGTAGGAAACGGATCGACAGCCATCTTCCCTATCCAGATCTGGAAGAAGAAGCGCGGAGTGAGCTATTTGCCGGAGGACCGCAACTATGACCTTTACAAGTTTGCGTGCAAGGTGTCGGCACGCCGTTTCTTCCCTAACTTCGTGAATCTGGACGCTCCTTTCAACCACCATGAGCTCTGGAAGGCTGATGACCCTAAGAGATATCAGTGGGAGGTGGCTACCATGGGATGCCGCACGCGAGTGTTCGAAAACCGTTTCGGACCAAAGACCTCTATCGGACGAGGAAACCTCTCATTCACTACTATCAACATAGTGAAGCTCGCCATCGAGTGCATGGGAATACAGAATCAGGAAGACAGGATCCATGAGTTCTTCACCAAGCTGGACTGGGCTCTGGAGATTGCCGCAAAGCAGCTAAACGAGAGATTCAATTTTCAGAAGACCGCCCTCAAGAAGCAGTTCCCTCTGCTTATGGGAGCCCTCTGGCTCGACAGTGAAAAGCTAAGGGATAACGATACTATCGAATCTGTAATCAACCACGGAACATTGGGAATCGGATTCATCGGACTTGCCGAGTGCCTCATAGCCCTCATAGGCAAGCACCATGGAGAGTCTGCCGAGGCTCAGGAACTCGGACTGCGCATCGTGACTTTCATGAGAAGCAAGATCAACGAGTTCTGCGAGACCTACAAGCACAACTACAGCGTGCTGGCGACCCCTGCGGAAGGACTTGCAGGACGTTTTACAAGAGGCGACAGAAAGAAGTTCGGCATCATCCCTGGTGTGACCGACAAGGACTACTACACCAACTCAAACCATGTCCCTGTATATTACAAGTGCACCCCTAAGCACAAGGCTGAGATAGAAGGACCTTACCATGCCCTGACAGGTGGCGGACACATCTTCTATGTGGAAATCGACGGCGATGCCACACACAATCCTGAGGCAATCATGAACATCGTGGACCTAATGGACAGGTACGACATAGGATACTGCTCGGTGAACCACAACCGCAACCGCTGTATGGACTGCGGATACGAGAACGCAAAGCCTAACCTAAAGAAGTGTCCTCATTGCGGCAGCGAGAATATCGACCAGCTTCAGAGAATCACAGGTTATCTTGTCGGCACTACAAGCCGCTGGAACGGCGGAAAGCTCGCAGAGCTCCGTGACCGAGTGGTACATGAGTAGAGATTTTGTTCTGTTTTACAGATACAGTTAGTCATAATACAAATATGATACAGGCAAAAGGTATAGAAAAGTCGTTCGGGACTTTGAAAGTATTGAAAGGTGTGGATTTCTCTGCAGAGAAGGCTGAGGTTGTCTCCATAATGGGAGCCTCAGGTGCCGGAAAGTCCACCCTGCTTCAGATCTTGGGTACTTTATCCACCCCTGATGCCGGTTCCCTTGTCATCGACGGGACGGATGTGCTTAAACTCAAGGGCAACGACATGGCCCGTTTCAGAAATCTCAAGATAGGATTTGTCTTCCAGTTCCATCATCTTCTTCCCGAATTCACTGCTCTGGAGAATGTGATGATTCCGGCTTTCATCGCCGGCCGCTCAAGAAAGGATGCCGAGCAGAATGCAAGACATCTCCTTGATGAGATGGGCCTTGGAGAGCGCCTGGATCATAAGCCGTCGCAGCTTTCCGGAGGAGAGCAGCAGAGGGTGGCCATAGCAAGGGCCCTTATAAATAAACCCGCCGTACTTTTTGCAGACGAGCCTTCCGGCAACTTGGATACCAGAACCAAGGAGGAAATCCACAGACTTTTTTTCGACCTTCGTGACAAGTATGGTCAGACAGTTGTGATTGTCACTCATGACCCGGATCTGGCGAAGATGTGCGACAGGTCCCTCTATATGGTGGACGGAGTGTTTGTTAAGGACTGACGCTTTGACTGGAGCAGATGGGGGAGTCAGCACACATATTCCGCTTTAAGAAATTCAATATAATCAATGAGCGCAGCGCCATGAAGGTGAACACCGACGGAGTTCTCCTGGGTGCGGTTATGACCATACGTCCTGATGACAGATGCCTTCTGGATATCGGTACCGGCACCGGCACCATAGCCCTGATGGCAGCACAGCGTCTGGCGGAAATCTCTTCATGCAATGACTGTAATGAGAGCATTTCCTGTGTGAGCGAGCGAAGCAGAAACCTATGCTCCTGCGGAACGAACCACGCTGAAAATGTGTCAGAAGGCGGCATCTCCATTCACGCCATAGACATAGACGAGCCTTCGGCATCGGAAGCAGCCCAAAACTTCCGCAACTCCCCATGGGCAGATATGCTTCATGCCTATCATATGTCTCTTGAAGAATTTGCTTTGAGCAGTGGAGCTGCACAATCAGCTACTAAGCAGGGCCCTGTAACTGCCGGGTATTCCGGGGAATACGACCTTATATTCTCAAATCCTCCATATTTCGAAGACTCTCTTACAGCCCCTGATGAAAGGAAAAGTACAGCCAGACACACGTCCGAAGGACTATCCTATCGTGAAATCTTCGATTTTGCGAAAGAAACACTGGCTCCCTCCGGCAGGGTATCCCTTGTTCTTCCGTCCGACCAGGAATTTGCAGTCTGCCGCTATGCCCGGATGTCCGGCCTGCACCTGTCGAAGATCCTACGTATCCGTACGGTACCCAGAAAGTCACCGACCCGTATGATAGTGGAATTCTCGCGCCATCGTTCTGAAACTCCGGAAGACACACTCCTTACTATACAAAATGAGGGACAGTACACTCAGGAGTATCTGTCCCTCACCAAGGATTTCTATCTTTTTGCCTGAACTTTATTTTCTTCCAGGTTTGCCAGGCATCTTTCCCGGATGTCCGCCCCTGAAATTGCGGATGTGGTCGCGTCTGAATTTCTCCTGTGCCATGTAAAGTTTTGCGACCTTCTGTTCAGGAAGGACCTTGCGGTATTTGTCTGCTTCTCCCTTGTCTGAAGCCTTGTGTGCCTGTTTCGCTGCAAGGTAGTCGTCAAGAAGTTTTCCGAGCTGCTCGTCCGTTGTCTTTTCATTGCCGAGAGCTTCTTCCAGAGCCTTGTATGCTGTCCTTACAGATTTCTGCGACTCCGTCTTGGCCTTCTCTATCTGATTGTATACTGGCCAGAACACCTGGGCCTCTTCCGGAGTGAGATCGAGCTCGGCTGTGATGAATGCGATCATCTCGCTCTGCATTTTCTGGTGCCAGTTGTTTTTCTCCTTTGGCTGAGCGTATGACGTTGCCGAGAAGATCATGAGTGCTGCAATAGCTGTTGTAATAAGTTTCATAATTCAGTCGTTTTTAGTATAATTCTTCTATTTCTACACCTGTATGTATAAGGTATTCTATGATGTCTTCATCTGAGAATGCTTCTGCATATTGAGTTTCTGTGTCGTAGAATATGGTGTTTGTCATATCTTCGGAGAAGACTATGTAATCTTCGTATGATAAATCAGTTTCTGTAGTCTTTTCGAGAATAAAGCCCCCGATAGTCACAATCATTGCAAATGCTGCTGCAAGTGATACGTACGGTATGATTCTATTGAATATAGGAATCTTCTTAGTGTTCCTTTGCGGAATGGTCTTAAGCTCTTTCCTGAGAGATTCCATATATCCTTCCGGAAGACTGAACGGCATTTCTTTTAAATTGCCATCTTGCTTCAATATGTCATTATCCTGTGTTTTCATACGTTCTCTTAGACACGTTGTCATTAATATGGTTTAAAGCATCTTCTGTTCTATTTCAAAACGAACTTTATTGTATGCGTGGTGGTAGTTGGCTTTAAGGGCTCCGACTGAGGTTCCTGTTATTTCCGATATGTCTTCATATTTCATTTCATCGAAGTACCTCATGCAGAATACCAGGCGTTGCTTTTCCGGGAGTCTCTGAATCGCCTTGTGGAGCTCGCGCTGGAGTTCGTTGCCGTTGAAGTGGGGGTCGTCGTCAATCAGACGGGCGAGCGAATCCGCATTGTCCCCGGTGTCTATGAATCCCCATTTCTTCCGGCTTCTGAGATGGTTGAGCGCTTCGTTTACAGCTATCCTGTATATCCATGTGAAAAGCCGGGAGTCTCCACGGAATGCAGGAAGCGTCTTCCATATCTTTATGAATACGTCCTGCAGGACGTCATGCGTGTCGTCATGGCTGCTGAGTAACCGCCGTATATGCCAGTATAACCGCTCAGAGTAGCAGTCCACTATGGCATTGAAGGCCGCTTCGCGGCTTCCTGATTCATATAAGGTTATTATTTCTCTGTCAGTCATCGGAAATTAGATGGTGTAACCGCATTGAGGTTTAAGCAAATTTATAAAATTTAACGTATCTTTGCACCGATTATCGCGATACAATGAAGAAAACAAGAAACTTTTGCATTATAGCACATATCGACCACGGTAAGAGTACCCTGGCTGACAGAATGCTGGAGATAACCAACACTCTGACCGCTCGTGATATGGAAAATCAGGTCCTCGACTCCATGGACCTTGAGAAGGAAAAGGGTATCACCATAAAGAGCCACGCCATCCAGATGGACTATGTCCATAACGGCGAGACATATACGCTCAACCTCATCGACACTCCGGGCCATGTGGATTTCTCTTACGAAGTGTCCCGTGCCATCGCTTCATGCGAAGGCGCCCTTCTGGTGGTCGATGCAACCCAGGGCATCCAGGCCCAGACCATTTCCAACCTCTATCTTGCGATAGAGCATGACCTCGAGATCATCCCTGTGCTGAACAAGATAGATGTGGATTCCGCAATGGTGGATGTAGTCACGGACCAGGTTGTGGACCTTCTCGGATGCAAGCCGGAGGATATCCTCCTGGCTTCCGGTAAGACCGGCCAGGGAGTGAAGGAAGTCCTGGATGCCATTGTGGAGAGGATTCCTGCTCCGCAGGGAGATCCGGATGCTCCGCTCCAGGCGCTGATCTTCGACTCTGTATTCAACTCGTTCCGAGGCATCATAGCATATTTCAAGGTAATGAACGGTTCCATCAAGCCTGGTGACAAGGTTAAGTTCGTGAGCACCGGCAAGGAATATACTGCCGATGAGATAGGTGTGCTTAAGATGAAGATGCATCCGCGCAAGGAGATTCCGTGCGGAAGCGTGGGATATATCATTTCTGGAATAAAGAGTGCAGTGGAGGTGAAAGTGGGTGATACCATCACACATGTGTCCAATCCTTGTACCGAGGCTATTGCGGGATTCGAAGAAGTGAAGCCTATGGTCTTTGCCGGTATGTATCCTGTGGAGACTGACCAGTACGAGGAGCTTCGTGCTTCTCTCGAGAAGTTCCAGCTGAATGACGCCTCTCTTGTGTTCGAGCCGGAGTCGTCCCTTGCCCTCGGTTTCGGATTCCGTTGCGGCTTCCTTGGACTTCTTCATCTGGAAATTGTTCAGGAACGTCTGTTCAGAGAATTCAATATGGACGTCATAACGACAGTTCCTAACGTTTCATATAAGGTCTATACGACTCAGGGCGAGGTCCTTGATGTGCACAATCCGTCAGGCCTCCCTGCAGCTACTCTGATTGATAAGATCGAAGAGCCATATATCAGGGCTCAGGTTATTTCCCGGGCTGATTACTATGGTCCTATCATGAAGCTGTGCCTTGACAAGAGAGGAATCCTCATTAATCAGCATTATCTGACTGCAGATCGTCTTGAACTTACATACGAGATGCCTCTTTCTGAGATTGTCTTCGATTTCTACGACAAGCTCAAGTCCATTTCTAAAGGATATGCGTCATTCGATTACCATGTTGTGGGCTTCAAGGAGGCTAAACTTGTGAAGCTGGATATCCTCCTGAATGGCGATCCTGCTGATGCACTTTCAACCTTGATACATGCAGACCATGCCTATGACTTCGGACGCAAGATGTGCGAAAAGCTGAAGGAACTCATTCCCCGCCAGCAGTTCGATATCGCCATTCAGGCAGCTGTCGGTGCCAAGATCATTGCCCGAGAGACGGTTAAGGCTGTCCGTAAGGATGTGACCGCTAAGTGTTACGGTGGAGATATTTCCCGTAAGAGAAAGCTGCTCGAGAAGCAGAAACAGGGAAAGAAGAGGATGCGTCAGATCGGAACGGTAGAAGTTCCTCAGAGCGCCTTCATGGCTGTCCTGAAGCTGGACTAAATCTTCGACAAAGGTCACCTGAACTGGAGATGGTTTTTGGACCGTCAAACCTATAAAACAAAAATGGGAAACCGTCACGGCTTCCCATTTTTTTATGTCTTACATCGGATCCCTTGGAATTGCACACATTTTTGAAGAAGAAGGATCCGTTGATAGAGACGAATAAGATTCTTAACCGGAGGCAAAGGTCGTTCAAAAATCTTTTCCTGCGGTTGTATGTTTTGTTGTTTTTGGTGTTGTTTTAGCTTCTGTAGGTTGTTTTATGGCAGGTTTTGCTACGGCACCGGATCGTAACCGTGTCCGCCCCAAGGGTGGCATCTGAGCAGTCTGCGTACTGTCAGATAAAGCCCTTTTATGGGGCCGTGCTTCCTGAAGGCTTCGAGGGCGTACTGAGAGCATGTGGGGGTGAAGCGGCATGAAGGCGGCTTCAGTGGGGAAATGCACACCTGATAGAACCGGATGACCAGAACGAAAGGGAAGATCAGGATCTTCCTGATGACGGCCGAAGCCTTTATGCTATTCGGCTTCTCCTCCATAGCGTCTGTTGAGTTTGCTGATGATTTCTCCGATGGCGGTGTATATCTCCTCGTAGCTTAGAATTTCCTTAGACGGGTACATGAAGAGGATATCCATACCTTCCTTTATAAAAAGGTCGTGCTTCTGCCTGCGCCAGCTTTCACGGATACGCCTTTTCAGAAGGTTGCGCTTTACGGCTCTCTTGAAGAACTTCTTCGGCACCGACACCATCATCCTGATATGCTGGTCACCTGTCCCGTTCAGGCACAGATAGCGCATGCCCGGCACACTGCCGTGCTTACCTTCGGCAAGCAGTCTTGATATGGCTGTCTTGCCGCACAATCTTTCTTTCTTGGAAAGGGTATTAGGAACAGATGTTTCCACCTTATTATTTAGAGAGATAGATCTCAAGCGCCTTGGCAACGGAAGGAGCCTCTGCGGTCGGAGCGGAAATCTCTATTGTAAGTCCCTTCTCTTCCATAGCCTTCACTATGGATCTTCCGTACGATACGAACTTTATGTCTCCCTGGGTAAAGTCCGGGTAGTTCTCGTAGAGTGACTTCACGTCTGCAGGGTTGAAGAGTACCACCAGATCATAAGAGTGGAGGTCTGTATCCTTGATGTCCTGTGACACAGGCTTCACGAATACGGCTGTCTCAAAATCAAACGGCTGGGTCTCGAATATCTTTGTCACGGCATCCTTGCTGGTGGATTCCGCAGTGGCGATAAGGAACTTTTCCGCCTTGTGCTTTGAGCCGATGAGACCGATGATGGACTCTGGCTTTCCGTCTCCGAAGAAGATCTTCCTCTTGCGATACACGATGTGCTTCTGGAGATAGTTTGCCACAGCCTCTGTAGTACAGAAGTACTTCATGGTCTCAGGCACCTTGATGCGCAGTTCCTCGCACAGAAGGAAGAACGCGTCGATTGTGCTTCTTGCTGAAAACACAATTGCCGTGTGGTCCAGGATGTTTATTCTCTGTGCTCTGAATTCCCTTGATGAGAGAGGCTCTATCTTGAAAAACGGCTTGAAGTCAAAGCTGACTCCGAATTTCTCTGCGATGCTGGTGTAAGGCGAAGCCGTCATCGGCTGCTGCTGTGAAATAAGTATCTTCTTAACGCTCATGTAATCCTTCTTTCTCCTTAAAAAATAATGGCTGAAACCACAAGGATTCCAGTCGGAAAAATTTCGAGGGCGCAAAGGTACAAAAAAGCCGTGAATATAGAGCATGAAGTCAGGAAAATTTGACATTTTCTTATCATAAACAGAAGATAAATGCCCCCTGATAGCCAAATCATTGCGTTATGGATGCTTGGAAAACCGGCATCGACGAAGGACATTATGCCTCCGGTCGCAAGGAGTGCGAGAGTCAGTATTATGAAAAATGTATAGGCGGCCTTGCCTGCTGTGGAATAGACGCCGGATTTCATCCTGTGCGGACGCATAAGATGGTTCAATGCCGCGCGGAGCAGGATATATGTGATGAAGACGCCTGCAATGACGCAGATCCTGATCCCTTCGTCCATGCCGTCCATGAAGGTCGGGGAATAAAGACGGAAACGGGTCGCTACGAGGATGAACGGGATGATCATTGCAAATGCCAGCCTGTCTCTGTCGTTGCTCAGCTTTATGCTCGTTTCAAGGTTGGAACTCTCTTTCGATCGTACCATGCATGCCATCAGAGACGGGAAAATGCTCACCATCCTTCGCAGAAGGGTGATTACAATCAGCAGGGATATCAGTGCGAGAATGTCGAATGCCATGTCAGTTTCCTCTTTTTGCCTTGTAGCCCATGTCCTTGAGAAGGGCGGTAACCCTGTCGCGGAAGTCTCCCTGAATGGTTATCTCTCCGTCCTTTGCGCTGCCGCCGACTCCGCATTTTACCTTGAGGGTGCGCCCCAGCTCCGCGAGGTCATCGGAGGTGCCTATGAAGCCGGTCACGAGGGTGACCTGTTTTCCTCCGCGTCCTTTTCTGTCTATAGATACGATGAGATTCTGCTTCGACGGCTCGATTGTTGCAGGTTCCTCGGCCGCTTCTTCGGTATATGCGAAGTCCGGGTTGGTGGAGAAGACCACTCCAAGTCTTTTCTTCCAGTCGTTATCAGCCATGCGTTAAATAAATTTAGTTTGCAAATATAACCATATTCATCGTATATTTGTCGGTTTGAATATAATATACATACAATAAATGAACGACAAGACTTTCACTCTCTGGAACAGACTGACAGCCATGCTGATGTTTGTCATCTCTGCGACAGTCTATCTCCTGACGATAGAGCCGACGGCTTCTTTCTGGGACTGCGGCGAATTCATAGCCTCTTCATACAAGCTTGAGGTCGGCCACCCGCCGGGAAACCCGGTGTTCCAGCTTTTTGCCAGATTCTTTTCGATGTTCACAGGAGCCGAGCATGCGGCCGTGGCAGTAAATGTCATGAGCGCATTGTGCTCAGCATTGACGATATTCTTCCTGTATCTGACCATAGTGTTCCTTGCAAAGAGGGTCGTGAAGCCTTCCGAGGACGGTACATACAGCCTGGCAAAGGCAATCGCCATCTTCGGTTCAGGTGCAGTGGGAGCTCTTGCTTACACTTTCTCGGACACATTCTGGTTCTCTGCGGTTGAGGGTGAGGTCTATGCCATGTCGTCCCTTTTCACGGCTCTCGTGTTCTGGGCGATGACGAAGTGGTACGAGCAGGCGGATACCCCGTATGCAAACAGATGGATAGTGCTCATCTCATTCCTGATGGGTCTTTCAATCGGAATCCACCTTCTCAACCTTCTCGCCATCCCTGCGCTGGTATTCCTTTTCTACTACAAGCAGCGTGAGGACGGGCATTATTCGATGTGGGAATATGTGAAGATATTCCTTGTATCTGTGGTAATCCTTGCGGTCATCCTTTTCGGCATCATCCCTTATCTGCCTAAGATCGCCGCATATTTCGACCTTTTCTTCGTCAATTCACTTGGCCTGCCGTTCAACAGCGGTGCTGCATTCTTTATGATTGCATTGCTTGCAGCATGCTTCTGGGGCCTTTTCCATACTCTTAAGAAGCAGCAGGTTTTCCTGAATACGGTCCTCCTCTGCTTCACTACAATCGTAATCGGATTCTCTCTGTTCACGGTGGTGATAATCCGTTCAAGCGCGAAGACTCCTACCAACGAGTACCAGCCTGACAATCCGTTCACCCTCGTGCGTTATCTCGGACGCGAGCAGTACGGAAGCAATCCTCTCATCTACGGACAGTATTTCGATGCTCCTTTCGATATCAAGGCTACGAAGTACTGGGCTCCGATGGAAGACAGGTACATACACGCAGACGGCCCGGGAGAAGTGGTCTATGAGGCTTCCGGAAAGATGCTTTTCCCACGTATGTGGGCGTCGTCTCCGGATGGAAAGTACGAGAGGTTCTATGAAGCGTACATGGACGGCAAAGGAAAGAAGATACCTGGAGCCCAGCATAAGAAGCCGACTTTCGGGCAGAATCTGAAATACTTCTTCGATTATCAGATGAACTGGATGTACTGGCGCTATTTCATGTGGAATTTCGCCGGAAGGCAGAACGATATACACAGCCCGACTCCGGGAGATTATTTCGCCGGAAACTGGGAATGCGGTATCGACGCGATAGACCATTTCCGCCTCGGCGACCAGTCCGATGCTCCTGACTATCTGAAGGACAACAAGGGAAAGAACCACTATTACATGCTCCCTCTGCTTCTGGGAC
This sequence comes from uncultured Bacteroidales bacterium, assembly GCA_947367315.1. Lineage (GTDB taxonomy): Bacteria > Bacteroidota > Bacteroidia > Bacteroidales > UBA932 > Cryptobacteroides. The sequence goes on from CANBDX010000017.1 coordinate 14,041, forward strand.
TGATCGGACTTTTCTTCCAGTTTGCCCGTGACAAGCGTGGCTGCTGGCTCACCTTCCTGATGTTCTTCATGACGGGTATAGCCATCGTTATTTATCTTAACCAGCCGCCATATCAGGTGCGCGAGAGAGATTATGCATACGCGGGTTCCTTCTACTCTTTCAGCATCTGGATCGGTCTTGCAGTTGCGGCAGTATACTCTTGGATATCAGAGAAATGTGCCCGTCCGTCAGCCGCCGGCCAAAACGAAGCTTGCGCTGCCGGAAACGTCATTGCGGGGAGCACGAAGTGCGACGTGGCAATCTCCGCAATTGTCACCCTCCTTCTCCTTGGCGTTCCTGCCCTCATGGCAGCAGAAAACTGGGATGATCATGACCGCAGCAACCGCTATACAGCAGTGGAAATGGCTCGCAATTATCTTAATTCTGTGGGCGAGAACGGAATTCTCGTGACGCACGGTGATAATGATACCTTCCCTCTGTGGTATGCTCAGGAGGTTGAGAATGTGCGCCCTGATGTGCGAATAGCCAACACTTCTCTGCTTGGAACAGACTGGCATATCGATCAGATGAAATATGCGGTAAACGAATCTGCGCCTCTGAATCTTCAGGTGGGACCACGTCAGTATCTTTATGGTACGAACGAGTATATACACATTTACGACACTCGTGATACCGTCTTCCTGCTTTCCGATGTGATGCGCATATTCCGTCATCCGGAGGCAAAGCTGCCGCTATCGAGCGGTAAGATGGCGGACTATATAATGTCGCGCAAGTTCGCCATTCCTGTAAACAAGGAGAATGTCATCAAATACGGCATCCTTGACAAGAAATACGAGGACATGATTCCTGACCACATTGTCCTGACCATTCCGAAGGACAAGGACTATATCACCAAGCCGGAACTTTTTATGCTGGATCTTCTTTCTGACTATCAGTGGGACCGTCCTATCAACCTTCTCAGCATGGGCGGCGACATCAATATCGGTATCAAGGAATACCTCATGTATGACGGATTCTCATATAGGTTCGTGCCGGTCAAGAACAAGACAAAGAGCACAGACATAGGATTCGCTGACCCGGAAGACCTTTACTATAAGATGAAGAATGTCTTCACATGGGATGCCCTCAAGCGCAAGGACTACTTCGTGGACTATCAGAACCACTACACCTTCTGCGGTGTCCTTTCGCAGAGAAACCTCTTTGTGAACGTAGCCAAGGAAATGCTCAAGATAGGGGATAAGGAACGTGCGGTGGAGATGCTCGACATGTGTCAGGAATGCGTGCCTGAGGAGAACTTCCCTCTGGACATGATCTATCTCGGATTCTCGAACGAGTACATGGTGATTGACATGATTGAGAATTATTACAAGGCCGATGCCCCTGAGAAGGCCCTCGATCTTGCCAAGCGTTTTGCAGACCAGCTCTTCATTTCGGCGGACTTCTATCTCAATAATTACGACTTTGCGAAGCGTGAGTTTGACGTATGCTATAACTGTATTTCCTATCTGGCGGACCTCACGGATTTTTATGGCGACAAGGAGTACGCAACAGAGATCCGCGAGAGGTTCAATTCCATGCTGGATGTAAAGAAATAAGGATTTTTACTGGATTTTTTGTTTGAAACCGGTGTGTAATCGTGTCTAAAAATCAGACCATTGCAAACCGGTTTCTTCATTTGCCTAATTTTGTGTTTAACCACATTATTAGGCAATATGACTAACCGCATTCTAAGTCTAATTGTCGTACTTCTTCCGCTCATTTCATGTGTGCGTGGAGAAGAATTGACTCCTGTTATAAATGGAGACGGAGAGCAGATTGTCATTACTGCAGGTTTCGAGCAGACTGTTCCGGTGGGTACGACCCAAGACACTAAAACCTATGTTGTGTCCGGAAAGGAAATCCGCTGGACTTCATCCGGTATAGACAAGGTTATCTATGTTTTTGACAGTTCTGGAAAGAAGAACGTTTTTGAGAGCGCTTCCACAACAGCGGAAGCTGTCCGCAGTTTCAGCGGTACCGTCACATCTGGTACAGAGCCCAAATATGTCATTTGGACCGGCAGGAGCAAGAACAATGACAATACTGTACTTACCGAAAGTTCTGGCGGTCTTGGCTCGGAGAATATAACCTCCGGAGGCTCAGCCAGTCTGGATACCAAGGCAGGGTTGGCAGAGCCGGTTGTGAAGTTCTCGGGTACTTGTCTTGAAATAAATCCGGTTCAGACAATCACCAATCAGAACTCTTTCGTTACGGATGGCAATATCTCTGTAATGAAGGAAGGGGACGAGTGTCTGAAGAGTGTGTTCGGTTATCTCCGATACAGAATTCCGGTCTCTGCTTTGGGTGATTATGCCACCATTAAATCCATAAAGATCACTGCTGACGAGAATATTGCCGGTCAGGTGGAAATCGATTATTCGGGAGAGGAGCCTGTGGCAAGCGTTGTTGCCAACGGTTCAAAGTCCATTACGGTAAACACCAGATGGCAGACAAGGAGTCCGGCTCATTATGAGCCAGGGCTCTATTTTGCTATTCTTCCGGTGGGTACATACCATAATGTGAGTATAGAAATCACTACATTCACCGGTGCTGCAACCTCGCAGGATGCTCCGACAAATAAGCCGTTCACAATCTATTGCAGAGGCGAGGTTGTGGTTGAACGTGGAAAATACACCGATCTGGGTACTCTTCCTCTTGAGAAACCAGTTGCTTCTAATCCTGGCTTTAAATTCGATACTGACTACTTCGAAGAGTATGCAGACCCTTCTTCTGGAGTCGTTTCATATCGTATTAAGTCCAGTGCTCTGGGATGGGATAATTCGCAGTCGCAGTACTTTGTGACCAAGGCAATGACAGATGATGAACGATTCGTCTTCTTTATGGTGCAGGCAAATGAATTCAGACCGAATTACCATTCTCTCCCAACGCAAGAACGTTCTGCTAAGATTCTGGATCTGGAGACCCGTAAGATGTATACTTTCTATGCTACAGACGGATGCCTTTATGCAAATATGTCTGAAGCATCCGGTTAGCGTGCCAGCCTTACAAATACGCTCAGTGGCAGGTTCTTGCCGTATGAATCACGTAATACAAGTTCCCCGAAATCGAGGGACTTGTATGCGTTTTTAAGGCAGAACGCCTGCTTCACGATGGTTTCTCCGAGGACTGCAGAATAGCCGTTCGAATAGAGGTTGAGGACCATGAAGCTGTCCTGAGGGGCAAGGATGGCAGCCACGCACTGAAGCATCTCGTTGAGGCATTCGTCGAGCTTCCATTTCTCTCCGTCAGGGCCGTGGCCGTATGCTGGAGGATCGAGAATGATCCCCTGATATGTGTTGCCTCTCTTAGCCTCGCGGCGTGCGAATTTGAGGGCGTCCTCAACGATCCAGCGGATGTTGTCCAGACGGCTTGCCTCCATGTTGCCTCGTGCCCATGTGACTACCTGGCGTACGGAGTCAAGGTGTGTGACGTCAGCGCCTGCTGCCTTTGCCGCAAGGGATGCAGCTCCTGTATATGCGAAGAGGTTGAGCACCTTCGGCTTAGGCTTGCCCTCCGCCTCTGCCTTTTCTACAAGGGCCTTTGTCTGCTTGTAGATATACTCCCAGTTTGATGACTGCTCAGGGAATACTCCCACATGCTTGAATGATGTGAGACCGAGTCTGAGAGAGAAGTTGAGGCCATCCTGCGCGCCGGTGTAACGGATATACCACTGGTCATCCATCTTCTTCCTGCGCTCCCATGTGCCGCTGTCTTCCTTTCCGGCTTTGCCGAATCCCGCTCCGGTCTTGAATCGGGTGTGGATGAGCCTGTTCCACTCCCCGTCGGAAAGGGATTTGTCCCAGAGCGCCTTAGGCTCGGGGCGGGCCATAATGAATGGTCCGAATCTCTCCAGTTTTTCAAAATTACCTGAATCAATTAGTTCATAGTCTTTCCAGAATGTTCCGGGGCTTTCGATTGTCATCATTTGCTTAGATTTCTATATTCGGGGCAAAGATAATATATTAATGTCGCTTATAGTGGTGATTATGAAAAAATCGGGTCTTTTTATACCACTATCGGGTCATTTGGGGCAGGTTACGCCTGTATAAGTGTTTTTATATTTATCTTTAAAATTCAAATCATTAAAAGAATCAACCGATGAAACGTATTTTCTGTGTTATTGCAGCCTGTGCGGCAGTTCTTTCATGCTCTAAGAAGAAGGAAGTCATACTTTTTGATGCTTCATCATTCGAAACTGTCGTGGACGGCAAGGATGTGTCCCTTTATACCTTGAAGAACGGAAGCCTCACCATGCAGGTGACCAACTTCGGTGCTCGTGTCGTGTCTCTCTGGGCTCCTGATAAGGATGGCGGTTATGACGACATTGTGCTGGGTTACAACAATATCGACAATTATCTGAACAATCCGGGAGAACGCTTCCTCGGAGCGGTTGTGGGACCTTATGCCAACAGGATTGCAGGTGGAACATACACCATAGGCAATAATGTGTATGAGTTTCCTAAGAACAACAACGGGCAGACTCTCCATGGCGGACTCAAGGGCCTGGATATGGTGGTCTGGGATGTGTTCGCTGCTGACGACAGCACGTTGGTGCTGTCCTATACACATCCTGACGGACAGGACGGAATGCCGGGAAACGTTGAAATACTTATGACCTATACACTTACAGGTAATAACGAATTCAAGGTGGATTACCTTGCTCAGACCGACAAGCCGACACATGTGAATATCTCCCATCATTCTTTCTTCAATCTCAAGGGTGAGGGCAACGGCACCATAAATGACCATATACTGTATCTCAATGCTTCTGCAACTACCCCTATCGACGACGTGTTTATCCCGTCAGGCGAGATTGCCGATGTGACAGGAACTCCTTTCGATTTCCGTCAGCCTAAGGCAATCGGTCAGGATCTGGAGATGGAGAACGAGCAGCTCAGGAACGGTGCCGGATATGACCACAACTGGATTCTCGACAGGAAGACCGACGATGCCCTTGAGCTGGCAGCATCGGTATATGAGCCTGCTTCCGGACGTTACATGGAAGTGTGGACAGACCAGCCTGCAATCCAGTTTTATGGAGGAAACTTCTTCGACGGCACCTCCTGCGGAAAATACGGAAAGCCTCTGCGCTACCGTGAGTCAATCGCTCTGGAGACCCAGAAATACCCGGACACTCCACATCACTCCAATTTCCCTACAACCCTCCTGAACCCAGGCGAGGATTATACCCATACTTGTATTTACAGGTTCGGGGTGAAGTAATAAGGTGATGTGACCCCAGCAAGTTGGACGGTATAACATTATTAAGAGGCTCTCTTAGACTGGAATACAGCCCCTTTTCCATTTAGCCTCAGTTTGATTCTATCATTATAGTAGTAGCGTATGTGCTCGTTCCCTCCACGACGCAAACTTTTGCTCCGATTTCCCTGCGTCGTGTCCTTGTTTTCTTCCTCATGCCCCACTTTCTGTCCACGACGCAAGGTTTCGGCCTGATTTCCCTGCGTCGCGGCACTGAGGGTGCGTTTGCGTCACGGTGACACCGAATATGACGTTTCGGACACCATCGCTACAAGAAATGTCGATTTTTTGTAGCGATGGTATGCTATGCGAAGACCTTAAGGCCCTGCGGCTGTCAGGGGCTGTTGATTGAAAAATAAACTTTGGCTGTAAATACAATAAGCAGGACTTTCTGCTATAAATTGTGCAGGTCTAACTTGAAAATCTGGTTTGCATGAGCCTGAGATTTCTGAATGATCATCAGCATATATATAGGCATATAGATGCGTTAATCGTCCATATGCAGATTATCATTAGTCAGAATATAGGCAAACTCTATATTGTAATCACGGTTAGCCAGAACATTTGTCAGGGCACTCTGTCTTTCGTAGTCTTTTCCGGATTTAACCTCTATTGGAATGACTTTTCCATTTTGAGCAATCACAAAGTCCAGTTCTCCCTGTTTCTTGCTGTTGAAGTAATGCAGACGTCTTGCCGACTTGTCTGGCTCCCTTTAGAATAAGATCCGACTTGTTGTTTGTGTAATGCCTTTCTATGAAGGTATCAAGTTTTCTGGATAGCATAAGAATACATTTTTATGTCAGCATTTTGAGCGATTTACACTTTTTCAATGCAAAAGTCCGCTTATCTAACATTCTTTCAAGACCAAGGAGTCTGATTTGCTCCAATAAGCCCCATGGCCTTAAGCAGGTATGCTATGATGCCGGCGACAAGGCCGGAGCCCTCTTTAGTGAAGCGGGTATGGTCTGTGCCATTGAATTTATGAAGATGCAGTAAATCTGCGCGACGAAATGGTAAATTCTTGTATTTCCCCGAAAATTGCTAAATTTGCCTGATTTTAGATGTCTCGACTACGCTCGACATGATAACAATAGTTCAACATGACCGACCCGGACTGTCATTTCGAGCGACCGACCCGAATTGTCATTTCGAGCGACCGAAGGGAGTCGAGAAATCTATATATAAGGAAATATTAACAAAACATTATAAGACTATGCAACAGTTTATCGACACTTATGATTTCGCCGGCAAGAAGGCGATTGTACGCGTGGACTTCAACGTTCCGCTCAATGCAGACATGCAGATCACTGACGACACACGTATCCGTGCTGCTATCCCTACCCTCAAGAAGGTTATCGAGAAGGGTGGTGCAGTTATCGTGATGTCACACCTCGGTCGTCCGAAGGGCGTTACTGAGAAGTTCTCTCTCAAGCACATCCTCGGCCGCGTTGAGGAGCTCCTCGGCGCACCTGTAAAGTTTGCTGACGACTGCCAGGCTGCTGACGAGCAGGTGGCTGCCCTCAAGATGGGCGAGTGCCTCGTTCTCGAGAACCTCCGTTTCTATGCTGAGGAGGAGGGCAAGCCAAGAGGCGAGTTCGCGACTGAGGAAGAGAAGAAGGCTGCAAAGGCGGTTGTAAAGGAGAACCAGAAGGAGTTCGTGAAGAAGCTTGCTTCTTACGCTGACTGCTATATCAATGACGCTTTCGGTACAGCTCACCGTGCTCACGCGTCTACAGCCCTCATCGCTGACTACTTCCCTAACGACAAGATGTTCGGTTATGTGATGGAAGGCGAGATCAAGGCTATCGACCATGTACTCAAGACTCCTGAGCACCCTGTTACTGCAATCGTAGGTGGTGCAAAGGTATCTTCAAAGATCACTATCATCGAGAAGCTCTTCGACGCAGTTGATAACATGATCATCGGCGGCGGTATGGTTTACACCTTCAGAAAGGCTCAGGGCGGTCAGATCGGACGCTCACTCTGCGAGGACGACCAGATGCAGCTCGCTCTCGACACTCTCAAGAAGGCAGAGGAGAAGGGCGTGAAGATTTATCTCTCTAAGGAGGTTGTAGTTGCTGATGACTTCTCTAACGACGCAAATACTAAGATCGTTTCTAATATGGAGATTCCTGAGGGATGGGAAGGTATGGATGCAGCTCCAAGCACTCTCGCTATGTGGGAGGAAGTCCTCATGAACTCAAAGACTATCCTCTGGAACGGTCCTGTAGGCGTGTTCGAGATCCCAGCATTCGCAAAGGGTACAAACCGCATCGCAGAGATCCTCGCAAAGGCGACAGCCGAGAACGGCGCATTCACCCTCGTTGGTGGCGGTGACTCAGTGGCAGCCGTGACTCAGATGGGCTTTGCTGACAAGGTAAGCTACGTATCTACCGGTGGTGGAGCAATGCTCGAGTACCTCGAGGGCAAGGAGCTTCCAGGCATCGCAGCAATTCGCAAGTAATCTGTTTTTGAATATCCGGTCGGCCACAAAAATCATGTGTTTTGTGGCCGACCGCTTGTTTTTCCCCCACTCGGCCACAAAAACAGCCTCTGGTGTGGCCGACTTTCCTTTCTTGATTCAGGCTGACCCTGATTTTGTCTGAGAGTTTCATGCAAATTTTCCGAATAACTCTTCAATCACAGTCTGATCCAGTTTTAATATATTTCGGATTTGCTTAGGAGCAGCATTATATTCGGTTTTCATACGTCTTGCCAGTTCTAGCTTATTTTCTGGACTCAATAATCTGAGATGCTTGTTTCCGAACTCTTTGGCTGAAATGGCAGACATGGCTCCATACATTTCTTCATCTGTAATAATTATGGTTTCACCAAGTCTTTTGGCGGTCTCGCTATATGCTTCCCAATTTTTGGACAGCATGTTGAAATAGTGGTGAGGATCTCTGAATAATTTTTCTGTCTTGTGCAATGCGCAATATGATGACGGAAGAATTACGCCGCCGTAAACCATCAGGTTTTCGGGTAGGTCAATATCTTTGCTTTTGCATATGTCCCTTTTCTGTCTTACTGTAAGTTCAGAGTATCTGGTTGTCGGAATCAGCTTTGTTATTGTATTGAAGATAGCTGCTCCGGCTCCCCATGGGTATGTATATGGTGTACAGTCGTGTCTGGCAACATACCCGTTCCTGTTTACATATACAATTTCATTACGTAACATCTTCAAATCCGTTATAAGTGTTAGGCTGCATTTGAATCGGCTTAGATTTAATTGCCGGCCTTTGTTCCTGAGGTATCTGTTCAGTTTTTCTTTTATCATGTCAAACATATGACGGCATGCATCCTCTTTGCCAGAAACAATCAGGTGGAGGTGATTGTTCATAATCTCGAATGTGTATATTTCGACATCCGGGAACCTTATCGCAGCCTGAGCAATCAGATTCATGCAGAAGATAAAATCCTCTGTCTCTATAAAAATGGTTTCGGTATATGTGCCCGGTGTGTACATGTGCCAATAAGGGCCTCCCATGCGGAAAAGATATTCGGCATCCTGCTCTTTATCAAAATAAGTCTCTGCTTTCATAAACAAATAAATATAGGACATAGTAGTGACACTATGTCAAGTTAAATCTATGAATGAAGGTACCGGTCACAGAGGGGCTTCAGATACCCCGACCAGAATGGTCTGCAGAGGCTCTATTACATTCCACGAATCGGATATATTTTCTTCATTGACGAAAATATGAACTTATTGTGTTCTAACCAAATTTTATTCAATAACTATGATTGTCGGCCACAAATAGTGGGGTAAAATGTGGCCGACCCTGATTAATTCCCCCACCCGGCCACAAAAACAGCCTCTGGTGTGGCCGACTTCTGGTTTTGTTTGTTATATTTGCGATTTCTAAGATAAACGACTATGTTCGAAACGTTGGCTATACATTGGAATATGAATCCGGAGATATTCAGCATCGGTCCGGTGTCCCTCAGATGGTATTCACTGCTTTTCATTTCGGGATTCATTCTCGGATGGTATATCTTCAAATGGTTTTTCAAGAGGGAGGGGGTGCCGGTGACGCTTCTCGACCCGCTTCTCTACACCTTGCTCATAGGCACTATCGTGGGTGCACGTCTCGGACACTGCCTCTTTTATCAGCCGGACTACTATCTCGGCAGCTGGGATGGATTCTGGGAAATTTTCATGCCATGGAAAGGAGGACTCGCAAGCCACGGAGGAACTATTGCTCTGATAATTGCAATGTGGTGGTTTTCGAGGCACTATGGCAGGAAGTATGATTTCGATTTCGTCTGGATTCTGGACCATCTTGCAATTGCTGTGTGCTTTGCGGCTACATTCATCCGTCTGGGAAACCTCTTCAATTCGGAAATCTACGGCGAAGTCACCAGCCTTCCATGGGGATTTGTCTTCGAACTCAGGGGCGAGACCGAGCCGAAGCATCCTACCCAGCTTTATGAGGCCCTGAGTTACTTCCTCCTGGGAGTATTCCAGATTCTGATGTATAAATACAGGCTTCCGAAGCTTCACAGAGGTTTCTTCATCGGCACTTTCTTCATCGGCTGTTTCGGTATGAGATTTATTATCGAATTCATCAAGCAGCCTCAGGTAATGTTCGAGAATGACATGACCCTGAACATGGGACAGTGGCTGAGCATCCCGTTCGTGCTTCTCGGCATAGGCTTCCTGATATACAGTCATATCAAGAAGCAGCCGGCTGCAATCGTGCACCCTCAGAAGCAGAAACAGACTCCTACCCATTACGCAAAAAGCATCAGCAAATGACAGATAACCCACGTATAGCCGAGGTGCTGGACTTCCTTGAGAAGCACGGCCTCGGCTATAAGCTTCATACACATCCTCCGCTTCCTACCATAGAACTTGCTCTGGAATACTGGAAGGACATCGACTCGGTGCATTGCAAGAATCTGTTTTTCCGCAATCATAAGGGCAACCGCCATTATCTCGTTGTCTTCGAATGTCACAAGGAGCTCGCAATCCATTCGCTGGAGCACATGCTCAGGCAGGGAAAGCTTTCATTTGCCTCTCCGGAGCGCATGGAGCGCTGTCTCGGCCTGCTCCCCGGCTCGGTCTCTCCGCTGGGACTGATACATGACATGGATCTGGCAAGGACGGATTCCGAGGGCAACCTTACGCCCAATGAAGGAGTTGCTCTAAAGGAACTCTTTCCCAACGGCCACAGGGTCAAGCTTTTCCTGGACAAGGATCTTCAGAATGCAGAACGTATCAGCTTTCACCCATGTGACAACACTGCCAGCGCTGTGCTTTCCAATGAGGATTTCATGAGATTTCTTGAAATCTGGGGCGGAGAGTACGAGTGGCTTGACATCACAGCCGAAGTCTAGGCGAAATCCCTGATTTCCTTGTTCATCACGTCTTTAGGACGCAGCGTAAGCAGCGTCTTCCTTATGTTCTGCCTGTACTTGAGTGGTGACAGGCCTGTATGTTTCCTGAAGAATTTACCGAAGGATGACTGGTCGGAGAACGACAGCTCCTCCGCGACCTGCTGTATGGTAAGCTCAGGGTCTCTCAACAGTCTGGCAGCAATCTCTATCCTCATTGACGCCATGACGGTTCCTATGGTCACATGCAGTTTCTCCTTTACAATCAGTGAAAGGTATTGCTTGGATATGCAGAGCTTTTCTGCATAGAACCCCACGCTTGTCTCTGTCTTTATGTTCTGCACGAGGAGTTCAGAGAACTCCTTGAGGATTCCGTCCGCCCGCCTCATCTCCGAATGACGCATCGGTGTATACCGTCCGTATTTTCTCCACACCATGTCGGCCATGTCGGTAAGCAGGATATAGAAATATGCATAGTTGATTTCCTCTGCAAAATGATGATTCCTGTTCGAGAGCGAATCGATCATGTTCCTGATGTCCTTGCATAGGATGTCAAGATCGTTCTTTTCCATTATCTGTCCTCCAAGACCATGATCGATCCTGAACTTGAAATCCGGTGGGAAAGGGTTTCGGTTGCGGAAAATGTCCTCCACGACGTTTCTGTCGGTGGCAGTGGTCATGGCATGGAATCCTTTTCCGTATTTTATCTCATAGATGTCCGACCATGTGGGAAGATTGATGTAGGTCCTTTTGCCGAAACGGAATTTCTCTCCGTTTATGACCATGTTGATTTCTCCTTCTATCACGATTATCACAAGGTGGTATTTCGGCTTTCGCGGCTTAGCCCATATGATATGGTCTTCCCCTTTGATTTCTGCAGCAAAGATGTAGTCGTCTATATAGCCCTTTTTATGGACGTTTTTCTCGCTGAACAGGATTGCCGGAAGGGCGCCTTTTTGCCTTTTTTCGCTCATTTTAGTAAATTTGTCGCCCAAATATAGGGGTTTTGTAATTTCGGACCAAATATATATAATATTAGACTAATGATATTTCGCCGGATGGCGTGAAATTTGCACCTCTTTTGCCCCTCGTGCACCAGTCGGGGTGCAGACCTGAAACGAAAATAAAAGTTTAGTGTATAGATATGATGAAAAAATTGACATTGACAGCAGTGGTTTTGGCGGCATCTGTCATGATGCCGTATGCTGCGTCTGCCCAGTACAGGACGGATGTGGCTGAAGATGCTCCTAAGACCGAGACACAGCTTATCCTTGAGAAGGCCGACTCTTCCGAGACTCCGGTGATCATTTCTCTGGAACAGGCTCTCAAGATCGCCTTGAGCGAGAATGTTTCGGTGAAGGTGGCTGACATGGAAATCAAGAGGGCTCAGTATGCCAAGAAAGGCAGCTATGCGGCTCTTTTCCCTCAGATTGACGCTTCCGGCGCATATCAGAGGACTATCAAGAAGCAGGTGATGTATATGGACTTCGACATGAGTTCTCTCACAGGAGCTCTCGGTGGACTTGGCGGAGGTGCCGGCACGGGTTCCGGTGAAGGTGCTGCCGGCGGTTCCGGTGAGGGTACGACCACCCCTCCTGCCGAGGATCCCGGTTCTGGTGCTGCAGGTGGAATGGCGGACGGTATGGAAGTGGGACGTTGGAACACTTTCTCTGCAGGTATCTCGGCAGCCATGCCTCTCGTGAACGCCCAGCTCTGGAAGAGCATAAAGCTTTCTGGTCTCGACGTGGAGATGGCCGTGGAGAAGGCCCGTTCTTCAAGACTCGACATGGTGACTCAGGTAAAGAACGCATATTTCGGAACCCTTCTGGCCAAGGAGGCGTTCAATGTTTACAAGGAAGTGTACGAGAATGCGGTGAAGAACCTGGAAGAGGCCCAGAAGAAGTATGACGCACAGAAGTCTTCCGAGATGGAACTTATCCGTGCGAAGACTACGGTGGCCAATGCGGTTCCTAACGTGTATAATGCAGAGAGTTCCGTGATTCTTGCATTGTGGCAGCTCAAGGCTGTGCTTGGTGTGGATCTGGACATGAATCTCGATATCGAGGGCAAGCTTTCTGATTATGCTCAGCAGATGTTCTACGACATCCATCAGTATGATGACGTGACCCTCGATAGAAATTCTACGATGAAGCAGCTTGCCATCCAGGCGGAGATGCTTGCACAGAACATCAAGATACAGCAGTATGCATATATACCTACTCTTGCTGTGGCGTTCAACTACAGCATGAATGCCATGACCAATGACTTCAACTTCAGCGAGTATCGCTGGACACCATACTCTTATGTAGGCCTCAGCCTCAATATCCCTATTTTCTCTGGCGGAAAGAGATACCATCAGGTAAAGCAGGCAAAGAACCAGCACCAGCAGCTTCTTCTCCAGCAGGTGAACACCGAGCGTCAGCTCAAGATCGCCATCCGCCAGTATCTCACTACCATGGAGACCAGCATGAAGAGTTATTATGCTGCCAAGGATGCCGTAGCTTCGGCACAGAAGGGTTATGACATAGTGGCGGCTTCATATGCGGTGGGCAGAAGCAAACTTATCGAACTCAATGACGCGCAGCTTGCTCTGACGCAGTCCCAGCTCGCTGAGTCACAGGCGATATACAATTTCGTGACAGCCAAGTCTCAGCTTGAGCAGACTCTCGGCCAGGATTTTACCAAATAGCAAATAAATAAAAGTACAGAATAAATGAAGACAATTTTCAGGACAATTATGATTGCCGGATCTGTCATCGCGGCAGCCGGATGCGGCAATAGCGGAAACAAGGAGGCTCAGCAGGCTGTTGTGGTCATTGAGGACCCGGTTGTAGCCGTAGAGCAGGTTCACGTGCGTGAGGTGCCTCAGATCGCTACCTACACATCTACAGTGCAGGCTTATGTTAAGAACAACATCGCTCCTCAGATGACAGGACGCATCACAAAGATAAATGCTGAAATCGGGGATTTCGTGAAGAAGGGACAGATTCTCGCAGAGATTGACAAGGCTCAGCTTCTTCAGGCTCAGCTCCAGCTCCAGAACAAGGAAGTCGAGCTTCAGCGTCTGAAGTCTCTCTATGAGGCAGGCGGACTTTCAAAGTCAGATCTCGATGCCATCGAGCTTGCATATAACGTGGCAAAGACTCAGGTGGACAACCTTCTCGAGAACACTGTCCTCCGCTCACCGATCGACGGAGTGGTGACTGCACGCAACTATGATGCAGGAGACCTTTACGGAATGAGCGCTCCTATCTACACCGTCGAGCAGATCGTTCCTGTGAAGCTCCTTGTAGGCATCTCAGAGTCGGATTACAGCAAGGTGAAGAAGGGTGACTCGATTGAGATAACTGCCGATGCCATTCCTGGCAAGACATTCTACGGCAAGGTTGAGAAGATCTATCCGACCATCGACCCTGCTACACGTACGTTCACTGTAGAGGTGGTTGTGGAAAACAAATACAAGACTCTCCGTCCGGGTATGTTTGCGAGAGTTGCCGTGAACTTCGGCTCAAACAACAATGTGGTTGTGCCGGATGTGGCTGTAGTGAAGCAGCAGGGTTCCGGAGAGCGTTTCATCTATGTTCTCAACGAGGACGGTACGGTAACATATCAGAAGGTTGTGCTTGGCCGTCGCATGGGCGCCGAGTATGAGGTCCTTGAAGGGCTCAAGGATGGCGACAGGATCGTCACAGGCGGTCAGATCCGTCTCAAGGATGGTATAAAGGTAACAGTAAACGAGTAGTATAATGAGTATTTATAGAAAAGCGGTCAATAATCCGGTTACCACGGCGCTGGTCTTCATCGCCATGGCTATCTTCGGTATATTTTCGCTGATTAACATATCATTGGACAGGTTCCCTAAGTTCGACGCGAACGTCGTGATGGTGATGTCGTCTTACCCGGGAGCCAGTGCGGAGGATATCGAGACCAACCTTACCAAGGTGCTCGAGAACTCCCTGAACGGTGTGAGCGACCTGAAGGACCTCAGTTCCACTTCTAAGGAGAACATATCGCTCATTATGCTTGAGTTTGTTGAGGGCGTCGATATCGACGTTGCGACCAACGATGTGCGCGACAAGCTCGACATGGTGAATTCAGTGCTTCCTGATGGAGCATCATTGCCTGTCATCTTCAAGTTCAGTGCAGATGACATGCCTATCATGATCATGGCAGCAACGGCTCAGGAGAGTCTTCCTGCCCTTGAGAAGATTCTTGACGACAAGGTGGCTACTCCGCTTGCACGTGTCTCAGGCGTGGGTACAGTGTCGATTGCCGGTGCTCCTCAGCGCGAAATCCAGGTGTACTGCGATCCTAACAAGCTGGAGGCATATGGTCTTACTGTTGCCGGCATTTCAAGCATTATCGCTACTGAAAACAGAAATGTGCCTTCAGGATCCATCGATATAGGCTCGAATGCGTATTCTCTCCGTGTGGAGAAGGAATTCACATCGGCAGACCAGATGCTTGATGTTGTTGTAGGACATGTCAATGGAAAGACAGTCTATCTTCGAGATGTGGCAAGAGTGGTTGACGGCGTGGAGGAGAGATATCAGGAGTCTTATGTAAACGGCGTGCAGGGTGCTCAGATTGTGATTCAGAAGCAGGCGGATGCCAACACCGTGAATGTGATCAGAGGTGTCAAGAAGGCGATGGAGCATATCGAAAAGAATCTTCCTTCCGACATCCATATACGTACAGTCGTTGACAGCTCGGATAATATTCTTAACACTCTCAACTCTCTCAAGGAGACCATTCTGGTGACTTTCCTCATTGTGATGCTTGTGGTGTACCTCTTCCTCGGAAGATGGCGTGCTACATTCATCATCGTGCTCGCGATTCCTATTTCGCTTCTGGCATCCCTGATGTATCTCTGGGCGACTGGAAATACATTGAATATCGTGTCAATGTCCGCTCTCTCCATTGCGATCGGTATGGTCGTGGATGATGCCATTGTGGTGCTTGAGAATATTTCAACACATCTGGAAAGAGGAGCCAAGCCAAAGGAGGCAGCCGTACATGCCACCCAGGAGGTGGGTATATCCGTAATCGCCTCGACTCTGACGATGCTTGCCGTATTCCTGCCGCTTACCATGGTCAAAGGTATGGCCGGTCTTATGTTCAAGCAGCTCGGATGGATTACCAGCATCATTATGATTGTCTCTACAATCGGTGCGCTTACCCTCATTCCGATGCTTTGTGCGCAGTTCCTGCGTTTCAAGCCTAAGCATGGTAAGCTGCATTCTATCATATTCGGGGGATTCAATAAGTTTATCGACCTTATTGCCGCAGGATACAGCCGCCTTATAAACTGGTGTGTAGGACACAGGACAATTGTTGTGCTTCTTTCGGTTGCAGTGTTTATCGGAACAATCGGTTTCATCGGTCCAAGAATCAAGACCGAGTTCATGCCGAAGTCAGATGACGGACGTATCACTCTTCAGCTTGAACTGCCTGCTGGTACAGGCCAGAACATTACCAGAGGCATAGCGGCTGAACTTTACAATAAATTCGATGCTGCGGTTCCTGAAATCGTCAACTGTTCATACGCCCTCGGTCAGGCGGATTCGGACAACTCGTTCGCTGCAATGCAGACCAACGGTACCCATGTGGTGTCATATAATATTAATGTGGGAAGTATGGAGGATCGCGAGCGTTCTACATCTGAGATTGCCGATGTAATCCGCGGAATCCTTGCAGATTATCCTGAATTCAAGAAGGTTAAGGTAACTGAAGGTGGTGGCGGAATGGGAGGTGCCTCTACCGTAGATATCGAGATTTACGGATATGATTTCGAGACCACAGACCGTGTGGCAAAGGAGATCCAGTCCAAGATGCTTGCGGATAGCGATTTCTCTCAGGTTCTTCTCAGCCGTGATGAGTACACTCCTGAGTTCCAGGTGGACTTTGACCGCGAAAAACTTGCTCTCAACGGCCTCAACAGCACCACTGCCGCATCTTATCTGAGTGCTGCGATTAACGGTTCTACACAGTCTTTCTACCGTGAGGACGGAGATGAATATGATATCCGTGTCCGTTACGCTCCTGAGTTCAGAACCGGCATTGAAGATATAGAGAATATTATCATCTATAACAATAGAGGCCAAGGTGTCAGAATCAAGGACCTCGGTACGGTTGTGGAGACTCTCACTCCTCCTTCAATCCAGAGAAAGAATCGCGAGCGTCTCATCACCGTGTCCGGAGTGGTGGCAAACGGAGTGGCTTTGTCTGATGCTGTGATGGCCACAGACGCAATTCTTGCCGATACTGACATTCCTTCGGAACTCTCTGTGGAAATAGGCGGATCGTATGAGGACCAGCAGGATATGTTCTCAGACCTGATTATGCTCCTTATGATGATCATTATCCTTGTATACATCGTGATGGCATCCCAGTTCGAGTCATTTATGAGTCCGTTTGTGATTATGTTCTCGATTCCGTTTGCCTTTGTGGGAGTTCTCCTTGGATTATGGGTGACTGGCACACCTCTCGGAACGATGGGTATGATCGGTATCCTCATCCTCATGGGTATCGTGGTGAAGAATGGTATTGTGCTGATTGACTACACTATCCTCATGCAGGAAAGAGGCAAGAGCGTGATAGAGGCCAGTGTGATTGCGGCCAAGTCCCGTCTTCGTCCGATCCTCATGACCACCCTTACCACAGTCCTTGGTATGATTCCGATGGCTATCGGTCAGGGTGAGGGATCCGAGATGTGGCGTTCTCTCGGTATGGTCGTGGCATGGGGTCTGTCTATTTCGACTCTCGTGACTCTCGTGATCATCCCTACTGTGTACGCGTCAATGTCATCATGGCAGGAGCGCCGCAAGGCCCGAAAACTCGCAAAGCAGTCATAGATGTCATTTCGAGCGTAGTCGAGAAATCTGTATTAATGAAATTGTAAACATTATGAAAGGAATATTTATAGCATACGACCAGGCATACAACATGGAGATTGCGGATGCAATCGAGAAGATCGGTGTCAGAGGCTTTACCATGTGGCAGGATATTGCCGGCAGAGGTGGCTTTACCGGTGAGCCGCATCTGGGCAATCACGCCTGGCCTACAATGAACAATGCCATGCTTACATTTGTTCCGGACGAGAAGGTGGATGACATTCTTGCTAAGCTTAAGGCAATGGATGAGGATACTCCGGATCTTGGAATCAGGGCATTTGTCTGGAATGTCGAGAAATCATACTAGGATTTAACGGCTGTTTTTGAAAGCTTCTAAGTAATTGTATTGTATTCGACCCGCGAATTTTTTATATTTGCGGGTCGAATGTCTTTTTATGAGGCATAAGTGTAACCAAGTGTAACCTATTAAATGAATGAATTATGAAAAAGTTTATTACCTTATGCATTGTGGCGGTCCTCGCTTTTGCATCTGCTTTTAATGCAAATGCAAATCGTTTTGGCGTCAAGGCGGGTATTAATGTAGCAGATATCCAGAGCGAAGCGGCGCTAAATACCGCATTGGGTTATCAGGCCGGCCTTGCGTGGCAGATAGATCTTCCTATCGGTTTCTCAATCCAGCCTGAACTCCTTTACCATGTGAAGGCTTCAAGCTTCGATCAGGTGGAATCTCAGCTTAATTTCGGATATGTTGAGCTTCCTGTGAACATCCAGTGGGGATTCAGATTCTTCGATAGAAAGCTCAGACTGTTTGCTCAGGCTTCTCCTTTCATAGGATATGCGGTCCATATGGATAGTGATACCGAATCTGTTCTCGGCAAATACGATGGACTTCTCGGAAATCTGGGAGTGGATCCAGGTGCTTTGGAGACAGCCGCCAAAGTAGATAAGTGGACTAACATCAACAGATTTTCTTATGGTTGCGGCCTTGGTGTCGGACTTCAGTGGAGGGTTCTTCAGCTTACGGCACAGTATGTGTGGAACTTCGGTTCTCTCGCCAGCGACCAGAAGCTGTCGGCGGATCTGTTCAATGACAAGAATTTCGGAGGATGTGTAATTTCTCTCGGAATCCTTTTCGGAGGCAAGGATAAGAAGAAGGATAATAAGAAATCTACAGAACCTGTAGATGATATAAAATAGTAAATTATGGCAAAAGTTATTACAGACGCGAATTTCGCGGAGACCTTGAATACAGACATGCCTGTATTGGTTGATTTCTGGGCTACATGGTGTGGTCCATGCAAGGCTATTTCTCCAGTCATTGAGGAAGTTGCAGCTGAGTATGAAGGCAAGGCTGTCGTGGCAAAATGCAATGTGGACGACTGCGACGACGTTCCTATGACATACGGAATCAGAAGCATCCCTACCCTCCTTTTCTTCAAGAACGGAGAGCTTGTGGACAGACACGTGGGTGTCATCTCGAAGGCTGATCTCTCTGCGAAGATTGATGCACTTCTTTAATTGAAATGTTATGAAAAGGTTTTTTATTGCAGCCGCTGTGGCTGTGATGTCGCTTTTCTATGCGCAGAAGGCTGATGCCGGCATTCTTGTCGATGGTCTTGGCGTGACTGCTGGCGTAAACTTCAGCACTCTTGACGGGCTGAAGGATCTTAATATGAAGGCCGCTGCAGGTTTTAATGTCGGTGTTTTATATGATTTCAAGATATCGGTACCTGTGGTTCCCATACATATCCAGCCGTCTCTTACCTACACCATGAAGAGCGCAGATATCGGAACAAAGCTTGCAGATGCAGATTTCTCGGTAGGATATCTTGAGCTGATGGCTTCTGTCCAGCCGAGTCTTGATGTGGTACTGGCCCGTATATTTCTTGATATCAGCCCTTATGTCGGCTATGGACTCCATGGTTCAGGCGACCTGAAGGAGCTTTGGAGCAGGGATGTGGTGAACAAGCTTGAGTATGGTATAGGACTTGGTGCCGGACTCAAGATCTGGAAGATCCAGGCTCTTGCAAGATACAGCTGGAATTTCGGTGGCCTGGTTAATACTACGGATACAATGGATGACGGCTTTGGTGTTCTGGATGTCTACAAGACTATCAAGGGTGCCAATTTCGGCGGAGTTACCGTATCTGTCGCGTATATCTTTTAACGGAGACTTGCTCGGATGAAAGGAAAAATAGCGGTATTCTGCTCGGCAAGCTCGGAAATAGATCCAAAATACAATAAAGTCGCCCGTGATTTTGTCCGGGCGGCTTCGTTGCGTGGATATGGCATCGTTACTGGTGGTACTGTCAAGGGTACTATGGGCGAAGTGGCAGACGAGATTGTCAAGTGTGGAGGATGGCATCGTGGTGTCATCCCAAGATTTATGACACAGTGGGTTTATCCTGAGATGTCGGAAACGATATGGACAGATACTATGTCCGAGAGGAAGGAACTTCTGAGAGAGGATACATGTGGCGTGGTTGCGCTTCCGGGAGGTATAGGAACGCTTGATGAACTTATCGAGACGTTTGCCCTTATCCACCTGAAGCGGTATTTCGGAAAGATACTTGTCCTGAACCATGACGGTTTCTACGAGCCTCTCAAGGCGTTGCTTGATCATTATGTGTCGGAAGGCATGCTAAAGGAGGAGACAAGGTCGAAGATTGTATTTGCAGCTGATCCGGAAGAACTTCTGGATGCTCTTGAAGGATGATATGGATATAAAGACTGTACGGGAATATCTTGGAAATGACTGGACGGCGGTGCAGGAAAACATCGCATCTGTATTGAGAAGCGACATCGCACTTCTCAACGCTACGAATGATTCCATCCTTGCCAATTCCGGTAAGCAGCTGCGTCCGTTGCTTTCGCTTCTTGTAGCGAAGGCATGCAACGGAGGCGTGGTTACTGATGCATCCGTAAGATATGCGGCGGCATCGGAACTTCTGCATAATGCAACCCTTCTGCATGATGATGTGGCGGATGACAGCGACCAGAGAAGGGGAGTGCCCACAATCAGGTCACTGATGGGACCGTCTGTGTCTGTCCTGGTAGGTGACTACTGGCTGGTGAAGGCCATGGAGCTTATTCTTCGTGATGCGGCCACGGATGCGCGTACTATCAGGATATTCTCAAAGACTCTCAGCGACCTTGCGGCAGGAGAAATGCTTCAGCTGCAGAAGGCACAGAGCGGTGACACTGATGAAAAGGATTACCTCAGGGTGATCTACAGCAAGACGGCTTCTCTGTTTGAGGCAGCATGTCTTTCGGCAGCTGTGTCCGTCGGAGCTTCTGCCGAATATGAAAAGGCGACCGTGGATTATGCGGTGGCTCTCGGTCTTGCGTTCCAGATCAAGGATGATATCCTGGATTATGATGGTACCGAGTCCGTCGGAAAGCCTTTGGGAGTCGATGTGCTGGAGCAGAAGATAACTCTTCCTCTTCTCGGGGCTCTTATTTCATCCTCTGATGAAGAGGCCTCTGAAATAAGGAATAAGATAGGCGAAATCCTCGACCATCCTGAATATCGCGATGATATCGTGTCCTTTGTGAAGGAGAAGCACGGAATTGAATATGCCTTGGAAAGGCTGCAGCAATATGTTGATGATGCTGTGAGGGCGCTGGATGTGCTTCCGGATTCGGTAGAGAAGGAGTGTCTGGTAAACCTTGCGCACTACACTGCCATAAGGGAAAAGTAAAGGTTTGGAAATTGCGGAACTTGCGGAATGAAGTTTTCAGAGATAATAGGCAATAGGGAAGTGGTTCAGGCGCTGCGTTCGATGGCTGACAGCGACAGGGTGGCTCATGCCATGCTTCTGTATGAGAACGAGGGCTGCGGAGCATTGGCTCTTGCCCTTGCCTATGTGCAGTATCTCAATTG
This sequence comes from uncultured Bacteroidales bacterium, assembly GCA_947367315.1. Taxonomy (GTDB): domain Bacteria; phylum Bacteroidota; class Bacteroidia; order Bacteroidales; family UBA932; genus Cryptobacteroides. The sequence continues at coordinate 35,413 of CANBDX010000017.1, forward strand.
TGCGAATCCTTCAGGCGGAGATTCCTGCGGCGAGTGTCCTTCCTGCCGTCAGATGTCCAAGCTCATACATCCCGATGTCCATTTCGTGTTCCCTGTGAATAAGGGCTCGAAGACTTCTGATGACAAGCCGACATCTGAGTCATACCTCAAGTTCTGGAGGGAACTGGCGCTTGCAAATCCGTACTTTACCGAGGCTGATCTACAGAAGGCCATCGGTATAGAAAGCAAGAACGGGCTTATAGCTGTGGCGGAGGCTAAGTCCATAATCGGCAAGCTGTCGCTGGCTTCAGTGACAGACGGATATAAGGCCGTGATATTCTATCTGCCTGAAAAGATGAATCAGGAGACAGCCAACAGGCTTCTGAAACTTGTGGAGGAACCGCCTGAAAAGACGCTTTTCCTGTTTATTACCCATGCTCCGGAAAAGGTGCTTCAGACCATTTTTTCCCGTTGTCAGAGCGTTAGGGTCATGCCTTTGACGAGGGAAGAGGCTGACAAGGTGCGTGGAATGAATCCTTTTGACGAGGATGAGCAGTATATGATGTTCATGGACCTGTTTTCGGATCTGATGAACGGCATTATGTCGAGGGATCTGATGAGCGTGCTGGAATGTGCGGAGACTATGGCTGCCCTTGAATCCCGCGAGAAGCAGAAGGCATTCTGCTCTTTTATGAGTGAGTGTATAAGAAAGATATTCCTGATCAGGCAGAAGATGCCTCAGATAGCGGATGTGCGTGAGCAGGAAATGATGTTTTATGAAAATATGGCCTCGAAGTGCAAGGATACCTTCTGCACCAGGACCGTAACAAATATAGAGAAGGTCGTGGCCTTGATCGACAGGAATGTGAGTTCGAAGATGCTTTTCTGCGACCTTGTCAATCGTATGTTTTTAAGTATTTAAGATGGAAGCTAAAAAATATGACTGTTCACGTGGATGTACAGTAGAACGTGCCGAATCGGGAGAACTGCAGTGCAACTATCGTCAGGGATGTTGCAAGCTTGAGGTGTATGACTGGCTTCAGGGCGTGAGTCAGGAGCAGTACAAGGATTATTTCGAGGTACGCTTCAAGAATACCCGCAAAGGAATCTACCGCAACGGTTCCGGCCAGAGTGTGAAGACCGGTGACCTGGTGATAGTGGAGGCTGCCAACGGCCACGATCTGGGTATCGTGACTTTGGAAGGCCCTATAGTGGCGCGTCAGATGAAGAGCCGCAGGATAGATCCTGAGAACTATGAGTTCAAGCGTATCTACCGCAAGGCAAAGCTTTTCGATATAGAGAAATGGCAGGAAGCCATTGCCCGTGAGCATGAGACGATGATCCGTTCACGTCAGATAGCGGCGGAGCTCGGTCTCGAGATGAAGATCGGAGATGTGGAGTTCCAGGGTGACGGCACCAAGGCCATCTTCTATTATATTGCGGATGGTCGAGTGGATTTCCGCCAGCTTATCAAGGTGTTTGCCGAAGAGTTCCGGATCAGGATAGAGATGAAGCAGATCGGTGCCCGTCAGGAGGCCGGACTTATCGGTGGTCTTGGTGTTTGCGGCCGTGAACTCTGCTGCTCGAACTACATTTCCACCTTCCAGTCCATCACAACGTCCGCTGCCCGTGTGCAGGATCTCTCGCTCAATCCGCAGAAGCTGGCAGGCCAGTGCGGAAAGCTCAAATGCTGTCTCAACTACGAGACTGCGGCCTATATGGATGCCCAGTCCCGTATCCCGAGGGTGAACAATCCTCTTGAGTTCCAGGACGGACTGGCATATCTGATGAAGACCGATATCCTGCGTGAGATCATGTATTTCTCATATGATCCGTCATCTCTGGCAAACCTGTATCCTCTTTACGCGGAGGATGTATGGGATATCATCCGCATGAACAGGAACGGAGAGAAGCCGGAATCGCTTAAGGCTGATGTCCAGCCGGCGGCACCAGAGTTTGTGACGGCTGTGGGAGACGATGCTATCAACCGCTTCGACGAGGCCCGCAAACGCAAGAAGAAAAAGAGAAGAAACGGAAATAAAGGAGGCGGAAATGGGAAAAGACAAGCTTAGGAAATTCAGGGAGAACGAGACTTTCAGGTGTCTTCTCCAGCCTTCGACCGCCGAGGTCCTGAACTGCGACCATCCTGTCAAGGGCAACTGGGGCCGTGATTTCTTCGGGAATGACAACCCGATAGTGCTCGAACTGGGCTGCGGCAAGGGAGACTATACCATAGACCTTGCCGAGCGCAATCCTTCCTGCAATTATATCGGAGTGGATATCAAGGGAGCCCGTCTGTGGAAAGGAGCAAAATATGCAGAGGAGCATGGTCTTAAGAATGTGGCTTTTCTGCGCACCCGCATAGAATTCATAGAGTCACTTTTTGCGGCTGGAGAAGTGTCTGAAATATGGATTACATTTGCAGACCCTCAGATCGGACGTGAGAAGAAGCGCCTTACAGCCCCTCTTTTCATGAACCGCTATCGCAATTTTCTAAAGCAGGGCGGAATTATCCATCTTAAGACGGACAGCCGTTATCTTCATGAATATTCACGTGCGTTGGCCGAGCAGAACTCTCTGGAGGTGCTGGCTTGCGGAACGGATATCTATGGTGAGGACAGGGAAAGGCTTTATTCGAGCGGCCTGTGTTCTGTAAGCGGCCGTGATGCCGTGGATGCACTTTTCGCCGTGCAGACATTCTATGAGTCACAGTATCTTGCCCAGGGATTCCCTATCACTTATCTTGCCTTCCGGGCTGACCACGATGGACAGTATATGAGTCCCGAGTGGGATGAGGACCGCTGGAAGGATGAGAACCATCATTTCGTCATCCCTTCAGGTCTTCCGGTAGCCTCCAAGTTCTATCCGGAGGGATAGGACTTGGATCAGATGCGGTCCATCTCGCGACGGAGGTCCTTCTCTTTTATGGAGGCGCGCTTGTCGTATTCCTTCTTACCGCGAGCCAGGGCTATAAGCAGCTTTGCATATCCATTGTCGGCAATATATAGCTTAACGGCAACAATGGTAAGGCCTTTTTCCTTGACCGAGCGCTGAAGTCTGTTAAGTTCCTTTCGTGTCAGCATCAGCTTGCGTTCACGGCGAGGGTCGTGCTTTCCCCAGCTGCCCCACCAGTACTCAGCCACATGCATATTCTTGACATACAGTTCGTTGTTATTGAAATAGCAATATGCGTCCACCAATGAGGCCTTCCCGGCTCTTATGGACTTTATTTCGGTACCTGTCAGCACCATACCGGCCTGGAAGGTCTCAATGAACTCATAGTCGAATGAAGCCCTGCGGTTCTTTATCTCTATATTGCTCTTTGCTTTCGGCATAATCTAACTTAAGTTTTGTCTCGCGACTCTCGCATAAAGTTGCAAATGTAGTGCTTTTTTCTCAATTGTTTCATAAAATGCTATCTTTGCAGGACTATGGCAAAGAAACCTTTTACACCAATTCCGCCAATGGCCGAACTGCCTTCCGCCGAGGAAATCAACGTTCGCGAATTGCTGGATAAATACCTCTCCGGCGAAATCGACCTGATATGCGTCCTGGGTCCGACTGCTTCAGGAAAGACCCGTTATGCAGTCCGTCTTGCCCGTCAGATCAATGAACTGCTGCAGGAGATCTCCGGTCGTGTCGGGGATGACGTCACTGCCGGCCCGACCTGCAATCTAAGAAAAGCGGAAATAATATCTGCGGATTCAAGGCAGGTCTATAGAGGAATGGATATCGGAACAGGGAAGGACATAGACGAATACTGCGAGATTCCATACCATCTCATTGATATCGTTGATGCCGGTACCAAGTATAATATATTCGAATACCAGCGCGATTTCGAAAGGGTCTATAAAGATATCAGAGACAGAAACTGCATTCCTGTTCTATGCGGTGGAAGCGGACTTTACATTGAAGCGGCGACGTGCGGGTATTCATTGCCGGAAGTGGCGCCGAATCCTCAGTTGCGTGCAGAACTGGAAAAGGAAACAGATGAGACTCTCGTCGCAAGGCTGGCAGCCTTGAAGCCCCTTCACAACACCACCGACTACGACACCCGCAAGCGTCTGATCCGCGCACTGGAAATTGCGATCTACGAAGCTGAGCATCCTGTGCAGCGCACAGCATTCCTCCCAAAGAGTACATACTACATCGGCACTCTTGTATCACGCGAAGAGCGCAACGCAAAAATTGACAGGCGCCTTGACGCCCGTCTCGAAGAAGGAATGGTGGAAGAGATCCGGAGTCTGATGAACGGCACCCATCCGTCACAACTCATCAAAGAAGGCACCACCACCCTTTCCGGGCAGCCTATAGCGGCAGAAGATTTGATCTACTATGGACTGGAGTATAAATTCGTGACGCTTCACCTGACCGGAGAACTCACTTTTGAAGATATGCGTCATCAGCTTGCCACAGCCATCCATCAGTTTGCCAAGCGACAGATGACCTGGTTCAGAGGCATGGAACGAAAAGGTATTGTCATACACTGGACCGAAGTATAATAAGAAGAGGGTGATACGTCATCCTCTTTTCGTATATAGTTACATGTAGGAGCGGAGATAGGGGTAAGTTTGGCCCGGTTCCGTCGGAACAAGTTCCGACTCCATCCCTCCCACCGCTATCGCGGCGGGCCCCTCCCT
>CANBDX010000018.1 GCA_947367315.1 uncultured Bacteroidales bacterium
GTTACCGGTTTGAATTTTCTTACTGCCATTGCTTAATTACCTTAAATGTTTGCGTAAAAATCAATCTTATCCTCGCCTACAAGTGTCACATAAGCTTTCTTATAGTGATTTGTGCGACCCTTAAGCATACCTGCCTTGGTGTAGCGAGCCTTTCTCTTACCATGATAGTTTACAGTGTTTACATCTGCAACTGTCACGTTGTATGCCTGCTCTACCGCAGCTTTGATCTGAAGCTTGTTGGCCTCGCGGTCAACAATGAATCCGTAACGGTTCAACTTTTCGCCCTGAACCGTCAACTTCTCAGTTACTATTGGCTTAATTAAAATTCCCATTTCTCAATCGGTTTATCGTCTGATTCTGTCAGCAAGGATATCCTGTACGCCGTCTACGAGAACGAGTGAGTTTGCGTTCATGATAGCGTAAGTGTTGATCTCATCAACAGTGATAACCTTAACCTCTGGAAGGTTGCGAGACGAAAGGTAAATATTTGAAGAATTCTCTGGAAGTACGAAGAGTACCTTTCTTGTGCCAGCCTTGATGTTAGCAAGGATCTGGAGGAACTCCTTAGTCTTAGGTGCTTCCATTGTGAACTGCTCAACCATTACGATTGCGTTCTCCTGTGCCTTGTAAGAAAGAGCTGAGAATCTTGCAAGCTGCTTGAGCTTCTTGTTAAGTTTCTTACGGTAGCAACGTGGCTGAGGACCGAATACGCGTCCACCACCTACATAGATACCAGCCTTAAGAGAACCGTGACGTGCGCCACCTGAACCCTTCTGACGGATAAGCTTCTTGGTGCTGTATGCAATCTCGCTGCGATCCTTAGACTTTGCTGTTCCCTGACGCTGGTTAGCAAGATACTGCTTAACGTCGAGGTAGATAGCGTGGTCGTTCGGTGTGATACCGAAAATCTCCTCATTGAGAGCTACTGTCTTAGCGACAGTTCCATCGATTTTGTAAACTGACAACTCCATAGCTTAGTCCTCCACGATTACATATGAACCCTTAGCTCCTGGTACAGAGCCCTTTACTACGATAAGGTTGTTCTCAGGCATAACCTTGATCACCTCGAGGTTGAACACAGTAACGCGCTCATTACCCATGTGGCCGGCCATACGCATTCCCTTGAATACGCGTGAAGGCCATGATGATGCACCGAGTGAACCAGGGTGGCGGAGACGGTTGTGCTGACCGTGGGTAGTTCCACCTACTCCAGCAAATCCGTGACGCTTAACTACGCCCTGGAAACCCTTACCCTTTGATGTTCCGACTACATCCACGAACTGTACACCTTCGAAAATGTCAGCTACAGTGAGAGTGTCGCCAAGCTTAAGCTCCTGCTCAAAGTCAGCCTTGAACTCTACGAGCTTGCGCTTAGGTGTGGTTCCTGCCTTTTCAAAGTGGCCCTTAAGAGCCTTGCTGGCATGCTTTTCACTCATTTCGTCATAGGCAAGCTGTACAGCGGCATAACCATCTTTCTCTACTGTACGAATCTGCGTAACTACACATGGACCAGCCTCAATAACGGTGCATGGAATATTCTTTCCATCGGCACCGAAAACGGAAGTCATTCCGATTTTCTTTCCAATTAATCCAGGCATTGGTTTGTTTAATTAATTGATTATAAATACTTTATATACCGCAACACATTTTTGCGGGCTGCAAATATACGATTATTATTTTAATTTTCAACACTTTACGACAAAAAATTGTTGATAACTTTTGATTATCCGCAAAGGTGCAGTCAGCCCTACACCACCTACGTCATTTTTTTCACATACGCTTCAGCGACTTCGTCGATCAGCGGGTGGCGACCGGCCACGCAATGACGTGGAGGAGTATGCCGACAAGGTCATAACGTTTTTTGGCGGATAATCATTTAATTGTTACCTTTGCGCGGATATATAAAATAGGTATTGCATGCTGCTGGCTATTTTCGGATTCCTACAGATGTCTTTCGCTGACGTTCTGGACATATTGCTGCTCGGACTCATGATCTTCATCGTGTTCAGATGGATCAGGGGCTCTTCGGCCATGAGCATCTTCGTGGCCATAATCTCGCTTTACCTCATCAGGGTCATTGTGTCGGCATTCAACATGAGGCTCATGACGGCAATCATGGACATGATTCTGGATGTGGGAGTGCTTGCAGTGATCGTCATCTTCCAGCCAGAGATCAGAAAGTTCCTAATAAGGCTCGGAAACCGCTACATGCACAGCGCGCAGGGCAAGGTCATATTCGACAAGCTGCTCGGAAGCGCCAGAAAAGGCGGTGCCGGCTCGAGCGACGAGGTGAATGACCTTACAGAAGCATGCCGCAGAATGTCGGAAGACAAGACAGGAGCACTGATAGTCATAGCGCACAACACACCGCTGGACGAAATAATAAACACCGGGGACAGGATAGACGCCGGAATCCACCGCAGGCTCATAATGAATCTCTTCTTCAAGAATTCCCCTCTGCATGACGGGGCTCTGGTGATATCGAACGGAAGAATAGTCGCCGCAAGATGCACGCTTCCGATAACAGAAAAGACGGATATTCCGGCAAGCTACGGAATGAGGCACAAGGCTGCCATAGGGGTTACGGAGGAGACGGATGCGGAAGCCATCGTGGTCTCGGAAGAAACAGGAAAGATATCTTTCGTAAAGGGAGGCACAGTGACCCCGATACAGAACATTAACGAGCTGAAGCTGCTCCTGAGCACATCACTGGGAGAATAGCCGCATATATTGGACAGGAGAAAAAGAATTGGAAGGAAAGAACAAAGCAATAGACTGCAGACTGGAGCAGAAGATAGGATTCGACCGTATCAGGCAGATCATATCGGACAAGTGCTCCACATCATACGCGGCCGAGAGGACAGCGACTGAAACCTTCTCGAGCAAGCCCGCAGACATAAGGAAAAGACTGCTGCTGACGGACGAGATGAGGCTGATCATGATGTTTGAGGACAGCTTCCCCTCTGGCGGATTCATAGACTGCATAGACTTTCTGAAGCCGCTGGAAAGAAGTTCGGCGGCCATAGACCTGATATCGCTGCGCAAGCTGCGCACAATGCTGGATACGCTGCGCAAGGTGACTTCATTCTTCGAAGGCATAAAGGACGGAGTATATCCGAATCTGAAGCGCATGTCGTCACATGTGCTCGCATTCCCACAGATACAGCATAAGATAGAGGCCATACTGGACAGGTACGGCGACGTGAAGGATACGGCTTCCGACATCCTCTATGAGATACGGCGCTCCCTCAGGGAAAAGGAAGGAGCCATCTCAAGGCGCATGAGCGCAATCCTCAGGAAAGCACAGGAAGCAGGGATAGTGGACGCCGATGCAGGCGTGTCCGTACGTGACGGAAAGATGCTGATCCCGGTAAGTGCGGCGAACAAGAAAAGAATCCCTGGATTCATCTATGACGAGTCGGCCACAGGAAAGACCGCCTTCATAGAACCTGCCGAAGTGGTGGAGCTCGACAACCAGATCAAGGAGCTGAAATTCTCAGAGCAGAGGGAGATACTGAGGATACTGCTTGAATTCACCGACTTTCTCAGACCATATCTCCCTGACCTGCTGGATGCCGCACATTATCTTGGAGAAATCGACTTCATAATGGCCAAGGCACAGACAGCGCTTGACTTCATCGCAGGAATGCCTGTGATTTCAGAAAACGGCGAGATGAATCTGCGCAAGGCACGCCATCCGCTGCTGGAAAGGGCGCTGAAGAAGGAAAGGAAGGAGATTGTACCGCTCACAGCCACCCTTACCCCGCAGAAGCACATCCTGCTCATCTCCGGCCCGAATGCGGGAGGAAAGTCGGTCTGCCTCAAGACAGTGGGACTTCTGCAGTACATGTTCCAGTGGGGAATGCTGATCCCTACCTCCGAGACTTCGGAAATGCTGGTATTCGACCGCATCATGGTGGATATCGGGGATGACCAGTCCATAGACAATGACCTCAGTACATACAGTTCCTTCCTTGCCAACATGAAGGACATGCTGGCCAAGGCCGATGACAGGACCCTCGTGCTTATCGACGAATTCGGGTCGGGAACCGAACCTGCCGCCGGAGGAGCCATAGCAGAAGCCATACTCAGCGAGCTGGACAGCCGCGGAGTATATGGAGTCATAACCACCCACTACACCAATCTCAAGCTATATGCATCGGCCGACACCGGAGTGATGAACGGAGCGATGATGTTCGACGTGAAGAACATCGCACCTATGTTCAAGCTGGAGATGGGACTTCCGGGAAACTCCTTCGCCTTCGAGCTGGCACGCAAGATGGGCATGCCGGAAAGCATAATCAAGGACGCCGAGGCAAGGGCGGGAGAGGAATTCGTGGGCATCGAACGCAACCTGCGCAAGATTGCACGTAACAGAAAGGCGCTGGATGAGAAGCTTGAACGCATCCGCAATACGGACAGGACACTGGAGAACATCACCGACAGATACCAGAAGGAGCTCCAGCAGATAAAGCAGTTGAAGAAGGATATTCTCGACGAGGCGAAGAAGGAGGCCGAGGCGATCATCAAGGGGGCCAACAGGCAGGTCGAAAACACCATCAAGACCATCAAGGAGTCGCAGGCCGCAAAGGAAGAGACTCAGGAGGCAAGGCGCGGGCTTCAGGACTTCATGTCGGTGCTGGCTGCGAAAAAGGAGCAGGAGCAGAGGGAGAAGGACGACTACATTGAACGCAAGATACGTCAGATAGACGCCAGACGCGAGAGACAGAAGCAGCGCAAGGTGCAGAAGGCGGACGAGAAGGTGCAGGAGCAGCTTCGCGAACAGATGGCCGAGCAGGCGCGCATGGAAGCATTCAGGTCTGCTCCGCTGAAGGTCGGGGAGAAGGTGCGCGTGAAGGAGAACGGAATGGTGGGAGAGGTGACAAAGGTGTCTGCAAAGGCCGTTGTGGTCATAATCGGAAACATCTCCAGCAAGATGCCGCTTGACAAGGTGGAGAGGATCACCTCAAACGAATTCAAGAGCGCGGTAAAGGAAAACGCCAGACCCGCCGCTACTATAAAGATGGACTCTTCCATCTCCGAAAGGAAGCTCAACTTCAAGACAGAGATGGACCTGCGCGGCGAAAGGCTCAACGACGCCCTCGAGAAAGTGATGCATTACGTGGATGACGCCATCATGGTGGGTATCCCGAGTGTAAGGATCATCCACGGGAAAGGCACCGGAGTGCTGCGCGACGAAATCCAGAAATACCTGAGGACCGTTCCGGGAGTGGCATCAGTACGTGACGAACACATCCAGTTCGGAGGGACAGGAGTGACAATCGTAACCTTTGATTAAGAAGATATGAAGAGGAAGAAAGTGATATATAATGTTTGCGGCCAGATTGCCTTACTATCTGCACTTATGCTGATCGGATTCGGGAAGAGGGATAAAGGCGGACCGATGAAGCCGGAAGAGGTGACGGAAACATTCTGCAGAGCCGTTGCGGCCGGAGACATTGAAGCTGCACGCACCCTATGCGACACCATATCCATGAAGGAATATATGGATGCATGCCGGATGACATGGGAAGAAGCCGTGAAGCAGGACAGCACGGCGGCAGCCATCGCAAAAGGCATCATGGATTCAATGGAATTCAGGACAGATGATGTATCAAAGGACGGAAACACAAGGATTGTAGCATACACCATAAGCACGACGGATGGACAGGGCAAGTCCAAGGAAGCACGCTTAAGAAAGGAGGAGGGAGCATGGATTGTGGAAAGGATTACCGACAGACTATAGGCAGGAAAGGGGAAGATATGGCATGCCGGTATCTCGAAAGCGAGGGACACAGGATACTGGAAAGGAACTTCCGGAGCGGACATCTTGAGATTGACATAATCTCGCAGGACAGCCAAGGAATACATTTTGTAGAGGTCAAGACCCGCAGAATGAGCGTACAGGCTCCGCCGCAGGACAATGTGGACACCGGAAAGCAGAAGAGGATTGTCTCAGCAGCCAGAAAGTATCTGGCGACATGCGGTCACGCAGCCTCCGAAGAATGCTTCTTCGATGTGGCGGCCATAACATTCGAGGGTGAGACTGCCCATATGGAGTGGATCCCTCAGGCATATATACCTATATATTTATAGAATAACACATAAACTTAAATACTGATGAACAAAAAAAATTGCTATTGCGTCATCATGGCTGGCGGATCAGGCACACGATTCTGGCCTGTAAGCAGAGCATCAAAGCCAAAGCAGTTTCTTGACCTGGCAGGCACAGGAAAGACATTCATTCGCAAGACGTATGACCGATTCCTGAAGATCATCCCGCAGGAGAATATCCTCGTAGTCACAGCGGACAAATACCGCGACCTGGTGATGGAGCAGATACCTGAGCTGGACAAGGCAAACCTTCTTCTGGAACCATATGCAAGAAACACAGCTCCGTGCATCGCATATGCCACCTACAAGCTGCTGCAGAGGAACCCGGAGGCAACTATGGTGGTTTCCCCTTCGGACCATGTCATCGAAGACGAAGATACATTCACACAGACAATCAACTATGTGCTCGAATATGTGAGTTCACATGATGTGCTGATGACACTTGGAGTGGTACCTACCCGTCCGGATACAAATTACGGATACGTGCAGGCCTGCGGGGGAAGGGATGCATTCAGCAGGAACGAGCCGGTGGAGGTAAAGACATTCACCGAGAAGCCTGACAAGGAACTCGCAAAGGTATTCATGAGCACCGGTGAATTCTTCTGGAATTCCGGCATCTTCCTCTGGAAGGCCAATACCATACGCGAAGAGATGGAAAAGCATCTTCCTGAAGTAACCGGACTGTTCAGAGGATGGGAGAAGGCCATCGGAACTCCTGTGGAAGGAGAATTCGTGACAAGGGCTTACACGGACTCCATCAACATATCCATAGACTACGGAGTCATGGAGAAGACCGACAGGGCATGGGTGTATCCGGCCAAGTTCGACTGGCAGGATATAGGAACATGGGAATCACTTTACAATTACATGCCTTCAGACCACAGCGGCAATTCCATCAGCGCAGAAAAGACTCTTGTCGAAGGATGCCGGAACACGATGGTGGTGGCTCCTGACAAGAAGAAGCTCATAGCCGTAAAGGGGCTGGAGGACTTCATGGTGATCGATACCGAAGACGCCCTCGTGATATGTCCTAAGGACGACAGGAAATTCAAGGAAATCATCTCGGGCATTGCGATGCCGGAATACGAAAAATACAGATAACGCCATTCCCGACCGGGAATCCAAATTCAGACAAATACTATGGAGAAAAGAATACAGGCCGACATGGTAGCGGCCATGAAGGCAAAGGATAGCGTGAAGCTCGCTTCGCTGCGTGCGATAAAGGCAGCCATAATGCTTGCTAAGACAGCAGAAGGTGCTACAGGAGAAGTAACCGACCAGGATGTGGTGAAGATCATCCAGAAACTGGTGAAGCAGCGCAAGGAGAGCGCCCAGCAGTACAATGATGCAGGACGTCCGGAACTTGCAGAGAACGAGCTTGCAGAAGCTTCGGCAATGGAGGTTTACCTCCCTAAGCAGCTCAGCGAAGCCGAAGTGGAGGCAGAGCTTGAGAAGATCATCGCCGAGGTGGGTGCAAGCCAGCCTTCGGACATGGGCAAAGTAATGGGGGTGGCTACCAAACGCCTCGCAGGACTTGCTGAAGGACGCATGATATCCACCCTCGTTAAGAAACTTCTGAGCAGGTAACCTATCCCAGAACGACTTCTACCTTATGCTCTCCGCAGGCATGAGGAATCACATTACCCTTGACAGGCTTTCCGTCGAGGGTAATTTCTTTTACTCCCTTGCAGACTCCCTCGGGATTGCGGACCGTGATTTCATATAAGGCTCCGCGGAAACGGCGGCGCACGGTGTATTCCTTCCACTGCGGGCATATGCAAGGATCTATTTCAAGGCCTTCGTATGCAGGCCTGATACCGAGTATATACTGGGTGACCGCATACCAGTTCCATGCTGCGGTGCCGGTGAGCCAGCTGTTCTTGGCTTCGCCTGGTATGGCGGCATCCTTTCCGGCTATCATCTGTGAATAGACATACGGCTCCACCTTATGCAGGGCGCTGTGTTCTTCTGTATATGAAGGGCATATCTTGCGGTAATAATCCCATGCATAGTCTCCACGGCCGAGAACGGTCTCGCCGATTATCACCCAAGGGTTGTTGTGGCAGAAAATGCCTGCATTCTCCTTGTAGCCGGCAGGATAGGACGATATCTCACCGTATTCAACAAAATACCTGGTGAAGGCAGGGTTGTTCAGCACTATTCCATGCTCGCAATCGAGACGCTCCTTTACAGAGTCCAGAGCCTTCTGCACCATGCCTTCCTCCAGGCCGATTCCGGCCATCGTGCACCATCCCTGTGACTCGATGAAGATCTGACCTTCCTCGTTTTCATGAGAGCCGACCTTGCGTCCGAAGTAGTCGTATGCGCGAAGATACCACTGTCCGTCCCAGCCATGCTTCTTTACGGCCTCCACCATGTTTTCCACCAGGGCTGAAGCTCTTTCGGCCTCCCCGTGCATACCCCTCTGACGGCAAAGCTCCACATAGTCGCGGCCGCATACGACAAACAGTCCTGCAATCATCAGCGATTCAGCCTTCGAACCCTCTGTCTTGTTCTCCGTGGTCTGGAAAGAGTCATTCGGATCCCATGAGAAACAGTTGAGGTTGAGACAGTCGTTCCAGTCGGCACGGCCGATAAGAGGCAGCATGTGCGGCCCGAGGTTTTCCGCTACATGGTTGAACGAGACACGCAGATGCTCCATCAGGGACACTTCCGAGCCCGGTTCGTTGTCGAACGGCACAGGTTCGTCAAGGATGCTGAAGTCTCCTGTTTCCTTTATATATGCGACCGTGCCGAATATGAGCCACATCGGATCATCGTTGAAACCGCCTCCGATGTCGTTGTTGCCGCGCTTGGTAAGAGGCTGGTACTGATGATAGCAGCCTCCGTCAGGGAACTGGGTGGAAGCTATGTCGATGATTCTCTCGCGGGCACGTTCCGGAATCTGGTGCACGAATCCCACAAGATCCTGGTTGGAGTCGCGGAATCCCATGCCGCGTCCGATGCCGCTCTCGAAGAAGGATGCCGAACGGGACATGTTGAATGTCACCATGCACTGGTACTGGTTCCATATATTGACCATCCTGTCCAGTTTCTCTTCCGGACTCTTCACCGTATAGATGTCGAGCAGACTGTCCCAGTATGCCTTCAGTTCCGCAAAGGCGGCATCGACTTTCCCCGCAGTATCGAATGAGGACATAAGCGCCTGAGCCTTGGCCTTGTTGATTATCGGAGAACTGTCGCTGTGAAGCAGTCCTTGTTCATCGAACACCAGCCTGCCCTCAGCATCAAGCACGAACTTCTCCTCCCGGGCATTCTCCACATATCCCAGCACGAAGACAAAGTCCTTTGATTCACCCGGAGCAAGCTCCACATCAATGCGATGAGAGGCCACAGGGCTCCAGCCATGGGCTATGCTGTTGCCCGAAGTGCCGTTGATGACCTGCCGGGGATCACGGAACTCGTTATATAATCCAATGAAGGTCTCCCTGTCGGTATCGAATCCGTCCACAGGAGCATTCACGCCGTAGAACGCATAATGGTCGCGGCGCTCCTTGTATTCTGTCTTATGATAGATCACCGAACCGTCCACCTCCACCTCACCGGTAGAGAAGTTGCGCTGGAAATTCTCCATATCCGTCGCGGCATTCCATAGGCACCACTCTGCGAAAGAATATAGCTTGAACCTCCTGGTCTGGTCCGTGGTATTGCGCAGGGTCACTTTCTGGATTTCTGCCCACGTGCGCAGAGGAACGAAGAAGAGCACGCTCGCCTCCACGCCATTCTTCGCCCCGGTGATGCGTGTATAGCTCATTCCGTGGCGGCACTCGTAGAAATCCAGCGGAGTCTTGCAAGGTTTCCAGCCCGGAGACCACACAACGCCACCATCATTGATATAGAAATATCTGCCGCCATTATCCATCGGAACATTATTGTAGCGGTAGCGCGTGATACGGCGGAATTTGGCATCCTTGCAGAAGGTATATCCGCCCGCCGTATTGGAAATCAGCGAGAAGAAGTCCTCGTTACCCAGATAGTTTATCCAAGGCCACGGGGTCTTGGGGTCTGTTATCACATATTCACGGTTCTCGTCATCAAAATGGCCGAATTTCTTCATAATACCGTTTTTCTTAACTGTTTGATAATTATTAACTTCCACAAACATCCCTAGTGACTAGGGAGGAAGGACAAAAGCTTAAGTCTCTATTGTTCAGCAAGATAAAGAACACGGCTTGACCAGTCGTCCTGTTTGTGATAGTCCACCTTATGCTTGAGCGGGATTTCCAGACCAGTCTCCATCAGGAACCTGCCGCTGAACGAGAGGCCTTCATATGGGAGAGGCTCGTTATCGATGCGGTTGAGTTCATGGACAGTGTAGCGGCGCTCAGGATCCAGACCTGCCATCTTCACGCGAGGAAGGTGGTCGTCATAGAAAGTCTCGGTCTTCCACCAATAGAATACCGCTTCCTTCTTGGAAGGAGCGACATACATAAGAGAGGCCATATTGTGGCCGTCATAAGGCGAGACGAGACGATAGATGTCGCCAAGCTGTACCACCGGACGTATCTCCTTATACTCTGCGATAGCCTTACGGCAGAGGGACTTCTCCTCATCTGTCATATTCTTAGGCTGGATTTCCATGCCGAGACGGCCGCTCATTGCCACATCAATACGATATTTGAGGGAAGTTGTCCTGAATACTGTATGGTTAGGGGTGGCGCTGATATGAGACGCCATTGCTATCGCAGGGAAGAAATAAGAAGTTCCCCACTGCATGTGGATACGCTGCAGGGCATCTGTGTTATCACTCACCCAGAACTCGTCGAACCAAGGCAGCACACCCCAGTTGGCGCGGCCGCCGCCCGAAGCACAGGCCTGGATGGTAAGGTCAGGATATTTGGCGCGGATGCGGTCGCATACCTTAGCGAATCCGCGATGATATTCTATGTACAGATGGCTCTGCCTGTCCTTAGGAAGATATTGTGATCCGTGGTTCACAATCGACATGTTTGCATCCCACTTTATATAGTCGAGCTCAGGGTTTTCCGTCATGAGACCATCCACAAGGTCGAAAATGAAATCCTGCACCTCAGGATTGGAAAGATCAAGCACCAGCTGTGTGCCTCCGCGGCCTGTCACCACTTCTCTTTCCGGAGCCTTGATCACCCAGTCCGGATGTTTCTCATAAAGCTCGCTCACAGTATTTGTCATCTCAGGTTCAATCCATATTCCGAACTTTATCCCGTGCTTGTGGGCCTGTTCCACAAGCCAGCCGATGCCGTTCGGGAGCTTATTACTGTCAACCTGCCAGTCACCAAGGGCACAGTTGTCAGTCAGACGGGGATACTTCACGCCGAACCATCCGTCATCCATGACGAAGAGTTCTCCTCCCATAGATGCGATATCCGCCATCATCTGGTCCATTCCAGGCTCGTTTATATCGAAATACACTCCTTCCCAGCTGTTCAGAAGAATCTTGCGCAGAGTGTTGCCATGTGCCAGCTTATAGTTGCGGCCCCATCTGTGGAAATTGCGGCTTGCTCCGCTCAATCCTTCATCTGAATATGTAATAGCCAGTTCAGGAGTCTTGAATATCTCCTTCGAGGCAAGAGTGTAGGCAGAGTTGTCAGGATTGATGCCCGCATAGAACTGATGATAATCTGTGTCACGAGTGTCCACACGGAGCTCATAGTTGCCGCTGTAGCAGAGGGCTGCACCGATGACGCGGCCGGCATTTTCCTGAGGCTTTCCGTCAAGGGAGAACATCACTTCCGCATGGTCGGTGTGGGCATTGCGCACTCCGTCCTTGTTCTTGATTGTGAGCATGCCTCTCTCAAGCGGTTCCTGAACCAGACGCCCTTCGTTGGCCCATGTTCCGTAGAGATGGCTTACCCATACATCCCCTACGCGTATAGGAAGATACCCCGAATCAAAACGGGTCAGCTGGACAGGCTTCTTTTCCTTATTCTCTATTTCAGTCCATGTTTCTATCATATCCACATCCTTATAGGCACGGTAGCAGACCGTAACATAGAAAGGATAGACAGTATCTTTCATTTTGATGCGGGTCACCTCTGCAGAAGGCTCTTCAATCTGAGAGACCCCCTCGACCTTCAGCACGGTGGACATGTTTCCATCAGCATGGGTGACACACAATGAAGCTTCTGACGGACACCAGATGCCATAAGGAGGGTAGGCATTATGGTTTGGGGCACCTGACGCCTGCAGATTTGCAAGGTCGGCATCACATAGCCTGCTTCCGAAATACACAATCTGAAGTTCCTGTCCTGGCTCGGCATTGAGAATAAGTTCAGTGTATGGGGTAGCTATGCGCATCTGAGCCATAGCCGATGTTGCAGTCATTATAAACAACAACGATATAAGTATCTTCTTCATCAGATAAGAATTAACTATATAGGATTATAACTGTTCCTTGACGAAATGTCCCCATGGACTCAGGTCTGCATCTGCCCAAGGTCCCTGAGAAGGAGCGGAAGGGTAAAGCATCGAACAGGTCTCGTCCTTGTCGGAAATCGACCAGAAGGCGTAGCTGATGTCATTGTCGTCCATCCAATCTATCCAAGCCTCGGTAGATTCCACATCGACAGGTCCCTGACCATCTGCATTCATTCCTCCACATTCGGTGACAAACAGGGCCAGTCCCTTGCTCATGGCATAATCTCCCTTTGCCCGGAGCCACTCCTTATGGGTACCTGCATAGAAATGCAAAGTATACATCAGATTATCATAGCCCACGATAGGATCATTCGCAGCATCGTCCACATTCTGAGACCAACGAGGTGTTCCGACTACAATCACTGCATCCTTTTCTATAGAGCGGATTGCCTTTATCACTTCAAGAGAGTACTCCTTTATTTCAGCCCATGTGTAATCGATCTGGTTGATGTGGTCCTTATATGACGGCTCGTTCCAGATTTCATAAATCACATTCGGCACTCCCCTATATTTTGTGGCCATATAGGTAAAGAACTCCACGGCAGCATCGGTATGAAGTCCATGGGCATGCCAGTCGACCAGAACATAGACACCATTTTTCACGGCAGCATCCACTATGGTGCATGCACATTTCTTTCCGAAATCAGGATCCTTTAGATAAGACTGCACCTGACACTCGGAGTTATCTATTTCAACTCCTATAGCAGCACGCACAAGCTCCGCATCCCAATCCTCGACGACATGCCTGACGGCATCTGCGTTATAGAATCTTGGCCAGAGCACATTCCAGCCGAAACTCATTCCCTTAAGTTCAACAGTATCTCCCGATTCATTCATCAGAGCAGTACCATCCACATGCAGACGCTCTACCTTCGGAGCTTTTGTGGTACACATGACTGACAACATCGTTGCTGTCAAAAGTACAGTAAAATATCTAATATTCATAATATCAACAACTTACGTTAATACACCCGGGACTTTTGCACCAGGGATGTTGGCGTAAAGCTCTATTATTCAGGGCTTTCCGCAGAACGGATGGTGGCGAGTTCTGCCTGGACTGCAGACATCTTCTTCTTGGTAAGCGGATAAAACCATACGACCAGTATAGACAATGCCGCCACGAGAGCCGGTACCCAGCTCATGAGGATACGGAGGCCGAGAATGGCAGTTTCAGTCTGAACAGCTCCTGCAATAGTGTTGTATCCGAAGGCAGCAAGCAGCCACATGACAGCCGACCCTCCGAAAGCTCCTCCGAACTTCTGGGCCATGGAGGCAGATGAAAAGATAAGACCTGTCGATGCCGTTCCATCCTTGAGCTCGGAATAATCGGCAACGTCTGCATACATGCTCCATACAAGTGGAGATATCACACCGGTGAAGACTGATATTACAAGCTGGAATGCAAGCATTGCCCAATATCCGCCTGCTGTGGCAGGAAGGAAGAAGAATGCGGCACTGAGAACTATAAGTGCGGCCATTGAAAGAATATAGGTGGATTTTTTGCCGAGATGTCTGGACATAGGCACGGCAAGCACGACTCCGGCCATATTGGCGATCTCACCGATGGAAAGGAAGATTCCTGCAGACACAAGAAAGGCCCACTTTCCGTCAAGAGAGACCATCTGCTGGATATAATCAGCAAAGAAATATGCAGTTGTGGTGCCACGGACGGTGTTGAAGAGGTTTGATGCAAGGGCTGCACCTATGAGAATCCACCATGGCTTGTTCTTCAGGAGCAGCTTGAGGTCCTGCCCCACGGACACGGTGGATTCGCTCTTTACATGCTCCTTTGTAAGCAGAAAACTCAATAGGAACAACACCAGACAGCATGATGCAATCACTATCATAGCATTCTGCCAGGCAGCAGGGTTGGTTGAAATAGCTTCAAGACCGCCAGCTCCTTCTGTTGCAATTCTTGTCTTGTCGAACATGTTGCACAGAGGTTCCCATGCAAAGAGGGCGATGAAGCTGCCGCCGTAGGCAAAGAACATCCTATACGAAGAAAGAACAGACTTCTCATCGGAATCTGCCGTCATCACATTAAGAAGAGAGCCGTATGGAACATTAATTCCAGTATAGACTGTCATCATGAGTAGATATGTAACATATGCCCAGACCACCTTACCGTTTTCCGGTGTCGTGAACAGCAGAATACCGCATACCGCAAACGGAAGCGCAAAAAAGAGCAGATACGGGCGGTATTTGCCCCAGCTGGTCTTGGTGCGGTCGGCGATGATGCCCATCATAGGATCTGAAACGGCATCCCATATACGTGTCACAAGCATGAGCACGCCTGCATCGGCAAGGCTCAGACCAAATACATTCGAATAAAAGAAGGGAAGAAAATATGAAAAGAGTTTCCAGAACATCGACGAGGACATATCGCCGAAGCCATAGCCTATTTTTTCGCTTAGTTTCATTGGTTACAGTCAGTTGTTCGTGTTATCCAGTCGTACCCTGCGGCTCGCTTCGCAGAAGCAGAGGGATATGCTCCGCTCGCTCACAGGATACGGCCTACATTATTTCAAATTATTATCAATCAATCTATTAAGACGCTTTACAGTCTCACCGGTGGTGAAAGCATCAGGTTCGGTGTTCAGACAATAGTCCACCATACGGTCCACTGTAGAAGTGGCCACATGCATGCGTGTGTCGCTCGAAGCATAGTAGATGAACACCTTGCCGTCCTCGTCTGCAATCCAACCGTTAGCAAAAAGCACATTCATAACATCGCCGATATACTCCCAGCCCTCCGGAGCCATGAAATATCCTGCCGGCTCAGCGATGACCTTTGAAGGATCTTCGAGAGAAGTCATATACATATAAAGGACATAGCGAAGACCTGAAGCACAGCCGCGTACCCCGTGCGCCAGATGGAGCCAACCCTTAGAGGTCCTGATAGGATGCGGACCCTCGCCGTTCTTGGATTCCTTTATGGTGTGGTAGTGGCGATGGTTGATTATCTTCTCATCTGTAATCACTACTTTTTCCATGCTGTCCACAAGTGCCCAGCCTATGCCTCCGCCGCTTCCGGCATCGATGAATCCGTCCTGAGGACGTGTATATAGGGCATATTTGCCATCCACGAACTCAGGATGAAGAACAACATTACGCTGCTGCGAAGAAGATTCCATGTCAGGAAGACGTTCCCAATTCACAAAGTCCTTTGTACGTGCAACTCCTGCAGCAGCAACTGCAGAAGAAAGGTCGCCTGGTGCAGCTGAAGGGTCTTTGCGTTCCACGCAGAAAATGCCATAAATCCAGCCGTCCTCGTGGGCGGTAAGACGCATGTCATAGACATTGGTTGCAGGCTCGCCATACTCCGGCATGGTGATCGGGCGGTCCCAGAAACGGAAGTTATCGATTCCATTCGGACTCTCTGCGACCGCAAAGAATGATTTGCGGTCAGCACCCTCGACACGTACGACAAGGATATATTTTCCGTTCCACTTTATCGCACCTGAATTGAAGGCTGCGTGCACCTCGAAACGTTCCATAAGATATGGATTAGTCTCTTTATTGAGGTCGTAGCGCCAGAAAAGAGGAGCATGGGCTCCTGTAAGTATCGGATTTACATAGCGTTCATAGACACCATTACCTTCGACAGGCTCGTTCTTTTTGGTAATGAGGGCTTCATGCTGGGACTTCAGCCACTCCAGTCTTTCTTCAAATGTCATAGGGTATCTTTTTTATTACAACAACATCATTTTATCAAGCTCGGCAAATGCCTTGAAGTCTTCAGCAGACTCATGCCCCGGGAACGGAGCATAATAGTGGTGCTGCATATGTGCATCGCAGGCATTTCTCCATACAAGGACATACGAGACAGGATACTCCTTGAGTGATTCATAGAGAACCTCTGTCCACCATTTAGGATCCTTGACTCCTTCATATCCGGTTTCTGTCACAGCCGCGATCTTACCATGTTCCTTGGCAAAGGCTACAGTTATATCAAGAGCATTGGTCATCTTACTGAGATAATCCTCACGTGTGCTGTAATAATAGCAGTCGAAACCTACCATGTCGATGATGTCGTCGCCAGGATATCTCTCGCCATATACTTCGGCAGAAGAAAGTTCTCCCGCTCCAGGAGAATATGACCACACCAGGTTGTCGAGACCGCGCTCGGTCACCATATAGTCATAGGTCATCTTCCAGAGCGCCTTGTACTGCTCGGTGGTGCAGAGCTTCTGACCCCACCAGAACCAGCTTCCTGTGTGCTCGTGCCATGGCCTCCAGATCACAGGTACGGACTCGCCGTCAGCTGTCTTGATCGACTCAAGAAAATCAGTAGCATTCTTAAGCCATCCCATGAAGTACTCATGCTTCTCTCCACCCGGAAGAATCGAAGCAACCACCTGGTCTGAAGACACATCCCATGCATCACCTCCGGTGAGAGGATTGCGCGGATGCCACGAGAATGTGACGACTCCGCCACGTTCATGGTGAGCCACGACCGAAGCACGCATATGATCGAAACGATTCCTGTCCAGATTGGCAGCATGGCCAAGCTCTATGCCGCCAAGGTCCAGACCATAGACTGCCGGATACTGACCGCAGGTCGCATAGACGTCAGACTGTACATATTCTGTCGCATCATCTGCGAGCTTCCACGAATGGCCATACATATAATCATCCTGATGGCCGAACATGATGGTTCCCTCATCCACAAGAGCCGTGAGACGTCCCAGAAGGGCGTCAGCCGGGGTCTGGGAAGCAGACTCCTTGGAGCCGCAGCATGAGATGGCTGCGATTGCCGCTGCAATCAGTGTAATTGGTTTCAGGATATTTTTCATGATATTCAATGTTTTATTTCGGTGCATTTCTATATACGTCGTCAAGTGTGAGCGAATTGGTATATGACGAAACCAGAGCCTGGATTGCCGCTTTCGCCTCTGTCGAACAATATTCGCCTGTGCCATGGTCTATGAAGGCATGGCATTCGTTTCCGGCTCCCTTTGCTCCGTTATCCCATATTATTGAAGGCACACCATAGGTCTTCGCCAGCTTTGCATAATATTTAAGGTAATACTGCTGGAAGGCCTGCTCACGCGCTGTAGCACGGTTTACGCAGCCGAACTCACCCATATATACCGGTATACCCTTGGAAATATAATTCACATATATCTTCTCGAACACCTTCTTCAGGTCCGCCTCATTGTCACCCGCAACCTTCCTTGACGGATCTGCGGTGTGTCCCCATTCGTTTATCTTGGCGGCGAGAGTGTAATCATACGGATCATAGCAGTGAACCGACATCATCAGACGGTCATTGGCCGAATCTTCAGGCATGACGAAAGACTCGAGTGAGATATCGACATTAGTACAATATGCAGGGATGCCGAGTATACGGTCCGTATTGGCACCTCCTGAGGCACGTACCGCATTTACAAAAGCCTGATTCCACTCATTCAGACATTTGTACTGCCTGCCGCCGTCATTACGGTTGGCTCCCCAGCCCCAGCTGCCGTCATGGATTTCGTTGAAGGATTCGAAGATAAGGAAGTTACCCTTATCCTTGAACTTGTCCGCTATCTGTCCCCACATTGCACTGATCTGATCAAGCACCTGCTGATGTACGGCCGGATTTGTGGCTGCACCCTTGATGTTCAGCCAATATTTGCTGTCGGCACCGTCATGGTGCATGTTTACGATAGCATTCAGGCCTGCAGCCTCAGCATAGCCAACCACCTCTGCCACTCTGTCAAGCCAGGCTTCTTCAATCTTATAGTCAGGAGCCGGGCCGATATGCCCCATCCAGGTGACAGGAATCCTGACAGTATTGAATCCCGCTGCCTTCACCTTTGTAAATGTAGCCTGAGTGGCCTTAGGATTGCCCCAGAAAGTCTCTCCGGACACTCCGTTATTATGTGCATCGAAATGGTTTCCAAGGTTCCAGCCTATACCCAGACGCTCAGCGAACTGCCATGCCAGATTGCCGTTATTCTCCGGAACAACGGATCCGCCCCCATTGCCGCTGTCACCACCTCCGGTTGAAGGCACTCCAGCTTCCTGAGACACCTCGACATATATCTTCTCCTCGCCGGCCACAACGGAAATCCTTGTTTCGCGCACAGCTGCAACAGTATTCTTCTGAGCAGTCACCGTAACCACAGTCTTATGATCAGCACTCCTGTTGCCTTTCTTCGCTGACACCCAGCCGTCTCCCGGCACCAGATAAAGCTGCTCGGATGCCGTCACGGTAAACGTCTGCTCGCCGCCTTCTGCAGCGAACTCCAATGTAGTCTTGTCGACCGATAGCTTGACCGAATCGGTCTTCTGCGGTCCTTCCGGGCCGCAGGAGATGGCCATAAGGATGGCCGAAAGGATGTATATTATCTTATTCATAGTCTAAATTATTTAAGATTTGGCATCGATTCACGTGTCAGGACGTAAGGACTGGACATAACCTGCTTCCAGTAATCGCCGGTATTGAGGTTAAAGTTGCCATCGGAAGGAGTCAGGACTATGTTTCCGTTGGAATCAGAGTTGCACCATACCATGAACCATGACCACTTGTTGCCTGCAGCCATGCATTTTGCCGGGTCTGGGATATTGCCGCATTCGCTTACGGTAACCAGTTTCTTTCCCTTGGTCATATCGACCATCGCCTGATACTGACGTGTCTTGGCTTCTGTATTGGTTTCATATATGTCCACACCAAGGATATCCACATATTCATCACCAGGATACCAGTCAAGATACTGGTCTTCAGCCCCTTTGGTCACATCCACGGTCCACACCCAGATGAGGTTGTCAAGGCCGTGGACATTCACAAGCTGGTCATACAGGAGTCTCCAGAGCTGCTTGCAAGGCTCAGCGCCATGCCTGCCCCACCAGAACCAGGCTCCATTAGGACCATAGAGGTTATAGTTTCCGGCCGCCTCGTGGAGAGGGCGCCAGATCACCGGGATATTCTCGTTCTCGAGAAGCTGGAGATAGCCGGCGACTTCCTCGATGTCCTTCATGATGAAGTCATGCTGCCATGTGCCTTCCTTCAAGGCTTCCCTGATGTCGAAGGAAGTCTTGTTACAGTAGAATGCGTAACCGTCGAAATTATAATTATTGAGACCGTTATCCCAATCCGCCTTGGTGTTGGGCACATTCCAGTGCCACATGTAGTTTACCAGACCGTTTGCGGCCCACTGCTCCTTAGGAGCGGTAATGTCATTATAGTTCTGCACCCAGCTCCAGTTATCCGGAGTCGGCGAGAACTGAAGGAACAGGAAGTCGTAGCCTGCCAGAGCAGGATGCTTGCCGGTATGGTTGTACACAGCATCTATGAAATCATTCTTATGGCTATGACTTGACTGTACTCCTGACAGTGTCTTCTTTCCACTCTGCTCAAGCAGGAAGCGGTATACATTCTGAGCCTCCTTGGAGGCTTTAGGGTTGACAAGGGTCTTGACTGGATTAAGGTCAGATGGTACATACGGCTCGACCTTCTTCATGGAGAATGTGAACTTCACTCCTTCGGAACCTTTCTGGTTCGTGCGATATCCCTGCACGACTCCTGCCGGAACGGTCAGGATATAAGACACTCCTTCTTCCAGACCGGAAAGCTTTATGGTAAGGTCAGCCATGTAGGCGTTTACATTATCGACTGACGCTTCTCCATCTATAGAAATCAAAGCCTTCTTGTCAGAAGGGCATTTGATGTTCTGGTCGAATGTCATCTTGACCGTCAGCTCGCTTCCTGTCAGGCCCTGTGTTCCGTCTGCCGGAACTGTCGACACAAGCTTCGGTCCGGCGGCTGTCTGTGCAGGTACTTCCTCTTTTTCCTGACATCCTGCCAGGAGCACGGCGATAGATATTAAAACAAGGAATATCTTCTTCATAACATAAAGTTTTGGTTCCCGGGGAGGCGGTCAGGCCTCCCTGGGAAAATATTGGGATTACAGAATAGTAATCTTATTGACGATACAATTTGAACCTGTCATAACCAGTCCGTTTGCAGAGACAAGGTGATCAATGATTTCCTGTGTAAGTTCCACCTTAACAACCGTAGGGTTATCATACTGACCAGGGACTCCATTCAGTGCTCCCCAACTGTCGCCAACGCGAAGGCTGAGACAATACCAATCAGTAACTGCTGCATTTGGTTCACAATAGAATGTAAGTATCTGACCGGCAGATACTGTTTTCCAGTCAAAAGCACCCCATGCCAGATCCTGATTTCCGCCCCAGCTTCCAGTGTCAAAAGGTCCCACCCAAAGATCCTTCTCCTGAGAAATCTCAGAAGTGAGGATAAGCTTGGTGAGGGTGTAGTTTGTACCTGTCATCACGAGACCGCCCTCATTTACAAGCGCATTGATATCGTCTGCTGTAAGAGTGAGAGAATAATATGTCGCACCAGCAGTCATAGGGATGTTGTCACCTGCAGCCATACCTGAAGGGATAGAATTCCATGAACCGTTTCCGAAACGAACCTGCCAGTAGTCGAATGACGGATCTAAGTCGAAGTAAGCTGTAAGGACGGTACCCGGCTTAACAGTAGACCAGTCATAACCACCCCAAGAGAGATCAGACATACCGCTCCATGAGATATACATAGATCCTTCCCATATAGTCTTGATATCAAGCTCGAGACCCACCTCGATCTGAGTTGCTAATGTCTCTACGTCACCGCTGAAGAGATTGAATTGGATGTTATACATACCCACCTTCATCCAAGGCATAAGGAAACGTACCTCCTCGTCTGTACGGAGACTGTACTGAGTTACCTTCACATCGCCGATAAAGATGTTCTCAACGAGGTTGAAATTAGAACCCTTGAGTACAACTTCCTGTCCGATATGCTGCATAGAAGGCATTTCATTAACGATCACCAAAGCGTGATAATTAACCTTGACTTCTTCAGCCGGCTCTATAACGATACCGTTTGCAAGAGCAAGGGTCACCTTGCCGGAAACCGAAGATACTGTCGTAGCAACCTTGACGCTGCTTCCATCCTCAGCGGTCTCGATTTCCTCTGCCTTGCCTCCGAGAGTAGCAGAAACCACGAGATCGAGATCCTCACCGGTAACAACCACAGGCTCATCTCCTGCATAAAGTTCCAACGGAGAAATTGAGCTGACCACAGGCTTCACAAGCTCGATGGCCTCAGTGGCAACGGTCTTGCCGTTTGCAAGAGTGAGAGTCACGACTCCGTCTACAGCTGTTGCAGGAATAGTGAAAGCAATCTTCTTTTCAGCATAGGTATACTCGAGCGCAGTGCCTGCGAGATCTGCTTTGGTAACCAGATCAAGGTCCTTACCTGTAACAATAGCGCTCAGACCAGCCTTGTAGCGTGTCTCGGCAGCAATGGCAAGTCCTGTAGGAACTACGGTTGTATATGCACCTGCCTTGAACTCCTTGCCTGCGAATGATGTGAGTACAATCTCACCATCAACCACTGTTGCTGGAAGGACAACCTTTACAGACTTGTGGTCATCTGCAAGAGTGAAATCTACCTCAACACCACCGATAGCAGCCTTTGCGATCATATCAAGGTATGTACCCTGAACTGTAATCTCGGCACCAGCCTTGAGCATGCCTCTGTCTGCAGCCTTAACTGTAGGGTCTCCGATTGTAAGTGTGCCCTCGGATGGGATATTGTTAGGAATAAGTCCGTCAGGATTATTATGTTCATCCACATCACCGATAGTCACAGGACCCGTGACAGCAGCAGAAGGCACGATGAACTTGAGTTCACGACGGCTCTTGGATGTGATCTGGTCACCTGTCACATACACACCGTTTTTAAGGACAACCTGCTGCACATTGTAGAGATAGTCACCCTTTACAGTGATCTCGTCACCAGGCATTGCGTTAGCCGGAGAGAATGACTCCAAGACGAGACCTTCTGTAAATTCAATATCAGTCTTGCTCTTGTATGTATTGCCGGACTTGTCGATAATGACAACAGGACCGGTAATTGAAGCATCCTCGGCTCCGTCTGCAGGAGTGACAACCCGGATCTCGCTGATACGTCCGGTCGAAACCACCTCTATTTCAGTGATAGGGTCAGCTCCAGGAATCTGCACCTGGGCAATCTTGTCGAGATTACTACCCATGATGCGAAGTTCGGCTCCACGAACCAGAGGGTTCGGAGCAAATGCACTGAACACCACTGCATCATCATCAAACTGGTCGGTAGAGAGTTCCTCTGTACATCCGGTCAGCGAAAAAAGAGAGCAGATGGCAAGAAGTGCCGAAAATCTGAATATATTTTTCATAATCTTTCCCTTTTAAATTATTTGGCAGGAACTGCACGTATATTGTCAATCTTGATGACAGGAGCACATTCCTTACCTGCAACACCGCCACCTACGACAAACATTGTCAAGCTTGCAAAGTCTTGTGCTGACGAGAATTGCTTTGTTGCACCAGCACCATCCTTATTATATGTGAAATCGGACATAGGAACTGTCACGGTCACCCATTTTCCTGCAGTATCATAAGAGCCTGTAGAAACCCATGGACGATACAAAGCACGTCCCCAGTCTCCAAGACCGTTATCTCCGTTGAATGCTCCGGCGTTTGCACCAGCTACAGCATCGAATCCGTCAATGGCATTTCCTGAAACAGTCACCTGACTTACCGGCTGGAAGGCAATCTGCATCGCTCCCGCCATCCAAGGATTAGATGCAGGAATACACATTTCAAACTTCAAGGCCATATTCTTATAGTCTGAGAAATCTGCAAGATTGAACAATGCTATACCTGCTCCAGATGTTATGTTCTGAGGAGTATCCCACGTACCGCACCAATACTCAAACGCATACAAACCATCATTCCAATCGGCAGTGGCATTAAGAGTTGTGCTTCCGTCACCCAACTGAAGGTAGTTACCATCAATTGCTGTGTCATCAGTCTTGATTTCGCGTGCATGCCAGCAGTTCGCTGCATTTGTAGCCAAAGCTGCATCACCGTCATCATCAAAGTCGAACAGCATTCCGCTTGCATCCATATACGTGAATGGAGAACGTGCCAGACCTGACTCTGTTGAGATCTTGATTCTTCCAGGCTTTGCATCCTCAGGAATAGTAAAGGTAACCTCCGTCATAGACACACTCTTGAATGAGGTAACCTCAACGCCGGCACCATCCTCAAATGTCAGAGTCATAGGTTCTTTAAAGTAATTACCATATACAGTGACATCTGTGCCAGGCTTCTGGAATTCGCATGACATTGACTTGATCTGCGGAGCAGGCATCATCACCCTGAAAGGAACCTCAACAACGGAACCGTTTCCGGCCACCAGATATATCTTGTCCGTAACCTTCTGGGAAATCTGCCCGGGAACCTGAACAATGATTGTATGCTCAGTCATATAGCTGGTATTCAGCACAGCGGGATGTTCATTGAAAAACACGTCATGCACGCTGCACATATTATCTCCGACAATGCATACGATCTCTCCCATATATGCCCTGTCGATATAGACATCGCTGCCTGCATACCTCACATAATGAACGGTAGGTACACCGTCCGCCAGCACGAATGCATCTGGATAATCCTCGCAAGAAGAGAATCCGAATGCAGCAGCCGCCATCAGCATTATGCTTATGATATATTTTTTCATAGTAACTTATTCATTAAAAGTTATATACATATGTCGCACGCACATCCACCGGCTGACTAGGCTCAAGAAGGTGTGGATTGAATACTACGTCTTCCGTAGGGACAGGAAGAGTGAAGATTGTTTCATTGATATTAGGAGCGGGAACATCGGTATTATATGCAGCATCACCTACTTCCCAGACAGCCTTCTCCTTATCAAATGCCGTAAGGTCCTTAGAAGGATTCTCCAACGTTCCGCCACATCCGGTATACCAGTAATTCTTGGTCACCGTATCATAGCTGCCTATATTGTTACGCTTCTGGGCCTTGAGCTCATTAATTGCACCGGTCTTGTCATAATATGAGCGACGCACGAAGTCATACCAACGGTCACCCTCTCCTGCAAGCTCGAGACGGCGCTCTTTCCAGATGTCATCGAATGTGACAGCATCAAGAGGATCCACACCGGCACGCTGACGTACTGAATTGGTATAGGTCAGAGCCTTTGTCGGATCACCGGCAAGCAGATTGGCCTCAGCACATACAAGATAAATATCGGCAAGACGAAGAATCGCAGTTGGAAGAGTGTATGCCATTCTCTTTGACTCGTAACCGACTGCATCCTTATGGTCGCGGAGGTTACCGTAGAGGTGCTTTACATTCTGGCTGCCGCAAGCTCCGTTGAACGCAGCGTTCGTTCCCCATTCAGCATATTCCTTATCCTCGCTGTATAAGAAATACAAAAGATCGAATCCACCCTTGTCTACCCAGAAATAGTCGTATTTGTCACCTGCCATCATCATGGTTGCCACACGGCGTTTATCCTTCTCGTTCTCACGGGTTTTAGGATCGTCAAGAGGATCGACTCCAAAAGCAAGGGCAAGGTCATATGAAGGACCATTCCAGTCTCCCCACATATCATCAAATCCACTGAATCCCTTTAGACCAAGGTCTGACTGAAGAGTGTTCTGAGCAGTCCAGGCTCCATCCTTTGCCTGCCACATCCATGCGATAAGATGTTCTCCGGTAGAGTTGTACTTCTCTGGATTCATACGGAAGATATCCGAATATTCCGGAGTAAGAGTACGACCTGAATTAAGAATAACATCCTCCGCAAATCCGGCAGCTTTAACGAGATCATCATTATTAAGAGTTCCTGTTACTCCGGCTTTAGTAAGATACACTTTTGCAAGAAGTGCTTCAGCAGCATAGTAGTCGATGCGACCGTTCCAGCCCGATGTCTGCTTTGGAAGAAGCTCCATAGCCTTTTCAAGGGTCAGGATAATATAATCGTACAGGCTTACTCTGTCCGCCTTATAGAGATCATTATAAGTGGAAGAATCCAGTATTTCCTTATTATTATGCACAATAGGAACCTCTCCGAATGTCCTTACCATATAGAAATAAGCCATAGCCTTCCACGTAAGCGCTTCACCGATAGCCTTGTTCTTGGCAGCCTGTGAAGGGCCCTGAGATTCCACAATGTTGTTTATCATTGTATTTGCCTGAGCATTCACAGCCCAAAGTGAAGCGGACATTTTAGTAAGGTCCTCATCTGAACCGTTTGTCGTGAAAGTAAGGTAAGGAGAACCACCCCAATACATGTTTCCCGACATCACTTCACCGATCTTGATGAAAGCGCGCTGGAAATCATACCAAGGGGAATTGTAAAGGGAATTTATACCCATCTCCACCTGCTCATCGGTCTTGTAGAAGACAGACGTGTTGTATCCATCCTCAATAGGACGATGAAGAAAATCCTCGCAAGAAATTGCACTCATTGCAAGAACGGCCACCATCGCACCTTTAAATATATTTTTAAATTTCATATTCTACTTTATTTAAGGATTAGAATGTAAGGCTGACTCCGAATGAATATGTAGTAGGGGATGGGTAACGGCCGTTATCCACACCGTAGGCATATCCTGAAGAATCCTGTGTAGATGCGCCCACTTCAGGGTCATATCCTGAATACTTTGTGAAAGTATATAGGTTCTGGATGTTGCAGTACACTCGGATATTCTCGAACTTGATCTTCTGCATCCACTTCTTAGGTAAGGTATATCCCAAAGAGATGTTCTTGATTCTAAGATACGAGCCGTCCTCTACATAACGTGAACTCATGCGGTCATTATCATTTGGATTGGCGCGGGTAGGACGAGGGGTCTTTGTGTCAGCATTGGCAACCTTGACATTTGTAACATCATCAAACCAGTGCCATACTGTGGTACCATTTACCTCCACTCCCTGCGAGTAATCCTTGTCCGGATCGATAGGAACGAGCTGAGCCCTGTCCTTGATTGCGGTTGCATTCTGATTTACCCAAAGAGAGTTCATCGATGCAAGACCACCGCTCGGACCATGCATGAGGCTATAGTTGAGCACCTTGTTGCCATAAGATCCATTGAGGAAGATACTGAGGTCAAATCCTTTGTAACGGAAGGTGTTGTTCCAACCGAAAGTGAAGAGAGGAAGCGGGCTTCCGATGTCAGTACGGTCCTTATCGTTGATCACGCCGTCGCCTGAATCAGGAATACCGTCTCCGTCTGTATCTTCAGTAAGCTGATCCTTATACTTGAGGTCACCGACCCATATTGTGTTTGAACGGTTATATACTCCGTCCACAGGATGTTTTACTGTCTTAGGTGAATTCTCGATATCCTCGAGTGAGGTGTACACACCTTCGACTTCATAACCATAGAAGTTATAGAGAGGCTTTCCTACCTCAGAGAGACATACGACATCATCCCACTGGCCAAAACCTTTGATGCTTGCAGAAGTAGTTCCGCTAAGAGCCACAAGGGAGTTTCTATTGAATGACACCTGAAGATTGCTGTCCCACTGGAACTCTCCTACGAAAGGATGAGCATCGATGGTGATCTCAAGACCCTTATTCTCGATGCTTCCGTAGTTACCCTTAGGAGACTGAAGTTTTGATGAATCATTACCCTGGGTACCCATATACGAAGGCAGCTGCATTGACATGAGCATATTCTTGGAAACCTTCTGATAGAGATCCACGGTAAGGTTGAGTCTGTCCTGGAAGAATCCGAGATCGAGACCGATATTGATCTGCTCCTGAGCCTCCCACTTCACGGCTGTGTTGGGGAAGTTTGAAGGACGATATCCCATTCCGAGGTAAGAGTTCATCTGGCTGAGAGAAGAACCCCATGCATAGCCTCCAATGTTGGAGTTACCTGTCTGACCCCATCCGAGACGAAGTTTACCGTTTGAAAGCCACTCCACATCCTTAAGGAAAGACTCATTGGTAAAACGCCATGAACCTGCAACAGAGTGGAAGCCTGCCCAACGGTTGTCTGGACCGAAGTTTGACGAACCGTCATAACGATAGGTATATGTCAGATAGTATCTGTCATCGTAGTTATAGGTCTCACGGGTGAAGAATGAAGCC
Organism: uncultured Bacteroidales bacterium; assembly: GCA_947367315.1. Lineage (GTDB taxonomy): Bacteria > Bacteroidota > Bacteroidia > Bacteroidales > UBA932 > Cryptobacteroides. The sequence goes on from CANBDX010000018.1 coordinate 27,488, forward strand.
ATTGCAGAGCTTCCGAATCCATAATTAGGAGTCTTTTCACCAGTTCCGAGCATAGGGTTATGGATTTCGTTCAAAGGAAGACTGGTGTTGAGCAATGACATATAATCATAGCTGGACTCCCACATTTCCTGACCGAGCATCGCTGTCACGCTGTGCTTACCCCATGTATTTGAGTATGTAATGTAATTCTTCAGCTGCCAGAACAGGCTTGAATTCTTCTGTATGCTTGAAGAGTTGTCAGGCTGCTGCCACTGACCGATGGTAACCTTTGGCTTGAAGATCTCCGACTTGCTGTTGCTGATATCGAAACCGAGTTCAGTGTGCCAAGTAAGGTTCTTTAGAGGAGTCACATCCGCAAAGATGTTTCCTGTGAGTTTCTGACGGTTGAGGATGATGTCATTTGACATAGCCACGGCAACCGGGTTGGTGAATGAGCCAAGTCCCTCACGGCTGGTTGATGTAAAGTTTCCATCCACATCATAGATAGGAATATCAGGAACGGCTGTCAATGAAGTAAAGATGATACCCTGCTCACCGTCGGCAAGCTTGAGGTCATCCACAGTGTTGGAATAAGTAACGTTCACTCCGAGTTTCAGCCATTTCTTCAGCTGTGCATCAAGGTTGGTACGTACGCTGAATCGTTCGAAGTTGGATCCGATGATTGTACCTTCCTGATCCATGTAAGAACCTGAAACATAATACTGAACCTTATCTGTACCGCCTGAAGCAGAGAGCTGGTGCTGATGCTGGAGGGCAGTCTGGAACACCGCATCCTGCCAGTTTGTACCTACTCCGAGAAGTGATGGGTCAGAATAAAATGGACTGGTCTCGTATTCTTCGCCGATTCTTATCATTTCGTTATAGAACTCTGCATACTCACGGAGATTCATCATATCAACGCGGGTATTCTGCTGTGAGACTGCAAACATTCCGTCATAAGTGAACTTTGCCTCACCTGCCTTACCGCGCTTGGTGGTGATAAGGATGACACCATTCGCACCCTGAGCACCGTAGATTGCTGTTGCAGAAGCATCCTTGAGGATCTCCATGCTCACGATGTCGGCAGGGTTGATTGTCGAGAGAGGTGAAATTGTAGAAACCGTACCGTTTCCGAGAGCATCACCAAGACCGAAAGAAGCACCTGAGTTTCCGCCGCCCTGGACGATCACACCGTCAATGACGTAGAGAGGCTCTGCGTTGGCATTGATGGTAGCCTGTCCGCGGACGCGGATCGATGATGATGATCCAGGGGCTCCTGAAGTCTGAACAGCGGTCACACCGGCTGCACGACCCTGGAGAGTCTGGTCAAGAGATGAAACGATCGATCCCTTAAGAGATTCCTCGGTCATCGAAACCGACGAACCTGAAAGGTCACTTCTCTTCATGGTACCGTAACCTACGACCACCACTTCGTCGAGAAGTTGTCTGTCTTCCTGCAGAGTTGCGTTGTAGACATTCTGACTGCCTACAAGAAGCTCTACATCCTTGTAACCGATGGTGGAAATCACCAGAGTGGCTCCTTCAGGAACACTGATGGTGTATTTTCCATCCAGATCTGTAACGGCACCATTCATGGTACCCTTCTCAATGACGCTCGCTCCCGCAACAGGACCTATGGCATCAACGACTGTACCGCTGATTTCCTTCGGTTGAGCCATGAGCGAGAAGCTCAAAAAGAGCATCGCCAAGCAAGTAAATAGTTTACTTTTCATGTTACTGAATTTTGGGTTAATAATTATGTGTAGTATGTTTACATATATCTTTCGAAGAACTGATGCTTGGCCACGGGCCACTCGGGCTGTTCCCACACATTATGGCCGGCACTCGGGTAACATACCCATGATTTTTCAGCCTTGATGTGGTTATAACCGGCGAAGTTGGTGTGAGGAGGACACACAGGATCCTGAAGCCCTATGGCCATAATCACCGGACATTGTATCCTGTCTGTGAAATTCTTCACATCGAAATAGCTGAGAGTCCTGTAGAGGTCTTCCTCGGATATTCCCTTCTGCCTTGCAGCCTCGAGTATCGGATCGCCAGGCCAATGCACCAAAGAGAAATAATCCTTATAATCGTTCAGGAACGGCGCTGAAGGGGCGATAGCCTTGATGCGGTGATCAAGAGAAGCCGCCACAAGAGTAAGGGCTCCGCCCTGGCTTTCTCCATTTGCAAACACACGCGAAAGGTCGGTCTGAGGCAGTGAGCATACGAAATCCACAGCCCTCACAGCATCCGCAAAGGCTCCACGATAATAATATGTTTCCTTGCTTTCTATCCCCCTCGTGCACCAGTCGTCCTTCTCGCTAGGCTTACGGTTGAAGGCCTGATTGCGGATGCAGAGCTGGAATTCTATCATCTGAGGATTGTCGGAAGGAGCGGGGTACCAGACATTGCTGCCATATCCCATATATGAAATCATGGCAGGATATTTTCCTTCTGCGACAGGAAGAAGAAGAAGGCCGCTCACCGTCTCGCCGCCAAAAGACTTCATATCTACGCGATATGACCTGCGGACTTCGTCGCAGCGGTCTTCGAGAAGCGTAAACTTATATTCAGGGGCCACTGCTGCAAGCTGGGCAAGAGTCTGCTCCCAGAACTGATCGAAATCAGCCTGCTTGTCCTGCTCGGAGAGGATAAGCTCCGGATTGAAACCGAGATTGGTCCTGTTTAGTTCCGTGAGGCTTCCGTCAGCATTCCTGATGCTAAGTACGGCATTATAGAAATCCGAATCAAGGTCGAGGGAGAAGCTTAGCTCTGCCCTCCCCTGTCGGAATTTCACTGTCCGGTCGACATTCAGGACAGGCTCTCCGAAATCAGTCGAAACCTCAAGGACCACATCAGCCTTGTCATATGTGGAAGAGGCCATTCTCGCCTCGACCTCGTGAGGTCCCTTGCCTGTGTATATGCCCTTTGTCTGGTCAAGCACAAACCATGTGTTCGGAAGAAGAGCCTTTTCGATGGCAGAGGTAGCGTTCTTGATGACATTGATTGTGGATTCGTCGCATGCATATACGGAATTGAGTCCCTGCTGCTCCTGAGCAGGATCGCCGCAATAGTCGTCACCCGGCTGCCAATAGAGGTTAGTCTCAGACTGGCCTGCAAGTCCTCCCCAGCCCCAGAAATTCAGGCCGGCAAAGAGTCCGCCGTTTCTGGCAGAATCCTCTATACGTCCAAAGACATGGGTATAGTAGGCATCACGGGCTGTTGTCGGAGTTCCCTGCTTGAACTGGAAACCGTCGCGAGGAAATCCGAACTCTTCAAGCACCACAGGTTTTCCATATTTTTCAGCAAGAGCAAGATGATCATCTATATACTTATCCGTGTTGGCTATAGCTACCGGAAGGTTTGAGCTGAGGGTGTTTTCGCGCACCCAGCTCCAGTTGTACGGCCAGATGTGGATGTTCATATAGTCGATATCCGGGCAAGAGTGGATTCTCTCATAGAGAGACATGTCGTTCTCGCATCCCCATGACCCTTCGCTGCCGGATGATACCATGTGATTTGGATCGAGGGACTTTATAAGAGAAGCTGTAGTCCACATGAAGTCCACGAACGCAGCCTGACCGGTGGAATCAGCCCTGAAGCAGCGTGGTTCATTGCCGATCTGCCATGAAAAGATTGCAGGATCATCCTTATACGGCTTGCCGGTGACTGTATTCGTACGGCTGACAACATGCTTCACATGGTCGTAGAACAGTTCCTTGGCCTTGTCACATGTCACAAAACGGGAAACTGACTCCATGAACGGGACATATCCGGACTCGGCAGGAATCAGAGCCTTGCCTTCTCCGGCCCACTCCAGATACATTCCGTATCCGCCTGACCACTCCCATGAATTGTTGATATAAAGGACAGCCTTCATATCCCTTTCAGCCATTTCTGCCAGGAGATAGTCCAGACCACGGAAGATGGTGTCGTTATAGACTCCCGGTTCCTTCTGAAGGGTAGGGCTGACGCGGGTAGGGATACCATCGGGTCCATCGCCGCCGACAAGAACACGCAGATTGGTCATACCCAATGACTTGAGTGTATCCAGCTCGGCCTCAAGACGTGCACGGTCGCCGCCTTGGCCATCGCTTCCTAGAATGGCTCCATACCAGAAATTTGTTCCTACAAAATGTGAAGGATAACCCTTACAGACGAAATGTCCGTCCTTCACCTGAACGAAAGACGGCTCTGACACACGGCAAGAGCATGACAGAAATGCCATGGCTGCTGCCAGGACGGAAAAAATCCGAGATAATTTCATTTAATTTAGCGCTACAATTATATGGTAACGCAAAATTACGAATCGGCATTTTGTTAAACAAATACAATGTTATCCATTAATAATACAAATTAAACAATAACCTTATTCTTCTTGAACATAGCCCTGAAATCACGAGGAGTATAATTGCGTTTAGACTTGAAAGTACGGTTGAAATTGGACAGATTATTGAAGCCGCACTCATAGCATATTTCCGAAATGTTCTTGGTGGAATCCACTAGCATTCTGGCCGCATAACCAAGACGTATATCCACTATATAATCAGACAAAGTCCTGCCCGTACGCTGACGGAAGAAACGGCTGAACGCAACAGGACTCATCCCCACAAGCTCCGCCAGGTCATTGAGCTTCAAAGACTTGGCATAATGCTCATTGATATACTGCTTAACCTTCTCCACCCTGCGGCTTTCCGCACCTCTTACAGAATGAGCGAAAGAGCTGGAAGCCAGCACTCTGGAATCATCGGATATAGACAACTCATACAGGACATACATAAACTTCAGAAACTGGATGAAACGTTCCTGCTCACCTGCTATTCCGTCAAGGACAGAGTACACCTTCATTATGGATGAGACCGGGAAAGAAAGACCTTTGCCGGCCCTTCTGAGCATACGCCTGATAGAGGCAAACTGGTTTTTGGAAAGCAATTCACTTCCGAATATATCCGGGGAGAACTGTATGGTTATCTCCCTGATATCCTTCGATTTACAGTTCCCCTGCTCCCATACATGCTCAAGATCCTGACCACCTATAAGCACCAGTTCATAATCCCCGATTTCCTCAACACTGTCACCGACAATGCGCCTCACCCCCTCGCCATGCTCTATGAAGTTCAGTTCATACTCCTTGTGCCTATGCAGGGGATAGGTAAATTCCGTCTTATGACGCTCCACAATATAGAAACAGTCCCTCTCGGACAGCCTTGTTATCTCAGTCAGTACCTTTGACATCTCTTTACTCCAGTTTAAACCTCCGCAAAGATACAATTTTCTCAGAATCTGATACTATTTTAACTTATTTATAGCATATTCTCGACTTCCTATGCTCTCTCCCGGACTGGGACGGAAAGAATGTTGGAGTGACCGGGGCCTTGAAGGGTCCCGTACTTATCGAGAGTCTTCCCAAAGACATTTATTCACCTTTTCTTCATTCATAACTGTTTTTGATGTACGTCATCCGGGAAAAACCGGCCGAATCCTGGACGGGCGGCAGCCTTGGCAGACCCCTTGTGCGAGTTTTGCCCGTTTCGGGGCCAAGGTGTATCTACAGGGATCAACAGCAATACGCTAAGGCGCTACCTTCGCTGTAAATAGTACTATGAATACCCCACTCGATTCCACGACGCAGGGAAATCAGCCCTAAACTTTGCGTCGTGGAAGGAAAGGGGCCCAGACGAAAGGAAACCAGGACGCGACGCAGGGAAATCATATGAAAACCCTGCGTCGTGGACAGAGAATAAAACCCTACAGCCCCCTGCAAGGCCGATTTGTGCAGATAAGCATGTAAAATTTCGCGTCTTCCCAGCTGTCCTCCCCGGAGCGGGTATGGACATTCGACAGGCTGAGAAGCTTTCCGGAATCAGAGACAGCACATATGCTCTATATCATCATATCTGAATTTCTGGGATAAAAACAGTAGATTCTGAATGACAAGGTATTCTTCTCTCAGTGCACGGACTAAAGCGCATACACTTTCTCATACACCTTGATGACTCTGCCGTCGGCGCTGTAATGAGTGCCGTCCATTCGGTTCCCGTCAGCGAAATTCCCTTCGAACCAGGTGCCGTTCTTGTATGTGCATTTACCTTTGCCGTGAGGGAAACCGTTCTTGATCTCTCCCACATATACGGTCCCGTACTTATCGAGAGTCCTGGCACGTCCCTTTACCAACACACCGTCTTCAAAGGTTCCCTCCATCCAGTTTCCGTCCGACATTGTAACCTTACCCTCTGACAGGATATCTCCATCGAATTTGCCTTTACATGTCACATCCAGAGAGGATACGCCACGCACTAAAATGATGACTCCTGCAACGGTCACCTTTCGTGCAACCCCTTGCTTCATCGGCAGATTCTCGAAACGGAATACTCTTTCCTCTTTATTCTGATTCTTGTCCCTGTTCTTCACAGGCCTTAAAGGACGGCTTCCTTCATCAGCAGTTTTTTGATATTCCGAAGCCCTGCCGACGGCATACCCGTTTTCAAACAAGCCTTCATAGACATCTCCGTCAGGATATGTAAGAGTTCCATTCCCATGAAACTTTCCATCGAGACATTCGCCGTCATATCTGGAGCCGTCTGAATAGTTCTTAACCATCCTTCCACTGGCCAGAACGCCTTTTGCAAAGGTTCCCTGCATAAAAGTCCCGTCAGAAAACTCCACCTTACCTTCAACAAGCCTACTCTCCTCAAAACGGCCTTCCATGACTACCTTTGAAAATCCAGGGCCATGGAGTTCCAGCTTGACGCCATATCTTTTTACTTTATATGCACGGTCCGGCAACTCGCTGAAATCGAATTCAGCGTGTCCTTTGCCATGAGCATAACCCCTTGCAAACCATCCGTCATACGTCTGGATTTCACGAGTACCACCTTGGAAAGTTTCTACTTTATTAAACTTTCCCTTTCCCCACAGAACACCCTTGACATATACTCCTTCTATCTTGGTTTCAGCCTTGTTTTTATTGGTAGTTACAGAAGCAGGCCCGTCAAGCTTATCCCCGATAAAGAAGCCTTCAGATACTTTCTTGTATTTTTCATCTTTGGAAACATACGTCATGATTCCCTTCCGGACACCACCTTCTCCCCGATATTCACATTCCAGAGACTTCTGTTTCCATTGCGATGATTTCCATGTTATGCGACCCTTAATGAGTTCTCCATCCTCAAACAGGCCGTCCATTTCCACTCCAGGAGTTCTTACATGTCCCAAATTATTGATACGTCCATCGATAAAAAAGCCATCTGCAGATGAACCAGTGTTCGGATCACGTGTCTGACCTGATCCGAAAACCTTTCCTCCGAGTATGACAGGTTGTTTCCGTTTTATTTGTTTTCCTCTGTACCAGAGTTGGAATTCTGGTTTTTTGTCCGGTTTAACCATAGATATCATACCATGACGAAGCCCATCCCTGAAGTCTCCGCGATAAACAACTCCCTTTTTGTCTGTCAGACTGCCCATTCCATGAGGTTTTCCGTCTATGGTCATTCCCTTATAAGTATAATCCTTCCCTATGATTTCCTTCGCTACTCCTGTCCAACGTGAAAGGTATCTGGTACTCCCCCTTTGCCCCATGACATATTCATTGACCTTATCCAGAATATCCGGCTCTTTCAAGAATTCCATCAGCTTCTGCGAGATCTTCTCCTTATCATCCCAAAGTTTACCGTGATTTGCCAGAATCAAGATATCCGAGGCCCCTATGTCTACGGCTGCAAGATCTTCATATGAAAGGTGATAGGCCATAGCCTTCACAAAAATATCCGGCAAAGCTTCTCTCACCCTTTTTATTGCATTATCTTTCTTAAAGCCATATCCGTCAAAGTTGCCTGAAGTCATAGCGCCAAGATTTTCCATACATGGCAGAAACTCCTGATATAATTTCCTTGCCAGAGCAGCATATTTCTTATCATTGAGTTCATAGGAAAAACCGGAATTATCCCCGCATTCCTTCAGATATGCATCATGCAAACAATCCGAAAAGGTTTTCGCAAACATTTCAGACTTCAATACGCAATACAGCCTCGAATCTAGAAGATTCTTAAGTTTTCGCACCTCAACGTCATCTACTCCCTCCAAAGCAGCTTCAATAAACTCAGAGGTAATCCTGCATGTCACATATTCCACCAGCGCAGCATCCCTATCCTCGATATTATCCTTTTCTTCAGAATAAATATACTGAGAATAAGGAGCCCTCATCAAGGTCACTGCTATGGAGTCTATGAGACTCTGTCTTGAAGTCTGGGCATCAAGTGCCGTAAAGCACAACAGCATAAGTGCTGTAAAAAGGAAAAATCTTTTCATAAAGACTTATATATAGGTTATTCTACAGGAACAAATGTACCTTGTCTAATATATTCGATATTCTGTTCTTTGATTTTGAAATAATACTCATACTCTATCAACGAGTCAGAATATGATTTAATCTTTAAAACACAAGGCGAGGTGTCGCGGGTTTTAATTATCAGATAATCACCATTACGACATTTCCCTATTCGGTTTTCATTAAAGGACAAATCTGGTGTTTCGCTAAGATAATAAGGCTTTTTAACCTCGCCTCCAGCTCCTAATTCAATTAATGAAACATATAATGTATCTAAAGTGAATCGATAACGGGCATTTATCATTTTTCCAACAACCATTTTCCCTGTACCATCACCATCTGTCCACGTATTCTGAATCAACAAATCCTGTAAGGCGACTTTTTCGCTTTGAGATAATCCATAAAAGCAGCAAAATGCCAATAATAAAGACAATATAAACCGTTTCATATCACTTAACTATTCTTCTTTGTAATGCTATAACGTGTATACAATAACCCAAAAGCACATCATATTCTCGCTTAAGAGCATACCATAAGAGAACGTTTCAAAGATAATAAAAGTCTGCTTAGAGTCATTTATTTGTCGTTCATTTTCTTGACGTCGCGGAAAGTATCATATATATTTGCATAACACAAAACCACACAAATGAAGACATCTGCAGAATTGTTAGCGGCACAGGCACTTGCGTCGCAGTTGAGAAAAGAACTGACCGGCAACATCCTTCCTTACTGGATGGAAAGGATGTGCAAAGAAAAGGGAGGATTTTACGGACGCATTGACGGAAATGATGCACTGGACCCGACGGCTCCGCTGGGAAATATCATGACGGCGCGGATCTTATGGACCTTTGCGTCTGCATACAGGATTCTCGGCAAGCAGGAATATCTGGAGATGGCACTCAAGGCTAAGAATCTACTTATCAGCAAGTTCTACGACCCTGAGTTTGGTGGAACCTATTGGTCATTGAACGCTGACGAAAGTCCGCTGGACACTAAAAAGCAGATATATGCGATAGCTTTCACCATCTATGGCCTGGCGGAACTCAACCGTGCAACCGGCGATGACCAGGCCCTGGAATATGCGATAAAACTTTTCAATTGCATTGAAAACCATAGTTACGATGAAGTGCGTGGCGGATATTTCGAGGCCTTCACCCGCAGCTGGGATGTCATAGAAGACATGCGCCTGAGCGACAAGGATGCAAATGAAAGCAAGACAATGAACACCCACCTCCATGTGCTGGAGGCATATACCTGCCTTTATCGCGTGTGGAAAAATCCGCTTCTTGAGGAAAGGCTTCGAGCTCTTATAGAGGTGTTTGAAAAACATATTTTCGGCACGGACGGGCATCTGAAGCTATTCTTCGACGATTCCTGGAACTGCGGATACGAGATCGTTTCCTATGGTCACGACATCGAGGCGTCTTGGCTGCTGCATGAGGCGGCGCTGGTGCTGGGAAACCCCGAGGTACTTACCCGCATCGAGGCTCTGGTTCCGTACATCGTCGCCGCGGCATCCGAGGGATTCTCGCCAGAGGGGGGAATGATATATGAAAAGGAAGGCGAACAGGTGGATGCAGACCGCCACTGGTGGGTGCAGGCGGAGAGCGTTGTGGGATACTTCAATCTATGGGATCATTTCGGAGAGCAGGAAGCGCTCGAAAACGCCCTGATGTGCTGGGAGTTCATCAAGGCATCGCTCATAGACAGAGAGAACGGCGAATGGTTCTGGAGCCTGCGCGAAGACGGCTCGGTCAATCGCGACGACGACAAGGCCGGCTTCTGGAAATGCCCTTACCACAACGGACGCATGTGCATGGAGATTATTGAGAGAACTGTCTGACACGAAACGGTTGGTATGCCTTAAAACAAAGTCGAGATCTACCTCACCGATAAACAAGAAAAAGGGGCTTAACTAATACTTTTTAGTCACTTTATATTGCCCCATTCAATCCGGAGCGTCAGTCAACTTTTAGGAGATTTTTGTGACTGACGGTCCCTATTTTCGTCATTTTTTCATAGTTTTAGCCACCGTCAGTCATAAAAATGGGCAAAAACCTGACTGACGGTCTTGAAAGGGCCCTCCCGAAGTCCCCGAAAGAAAACCCCGAAAGCTTTTGTCTGACTTTCGGGGTTCATAAGATTGGCTGCCTGAATGATATTTCAGAACAGTTACTAACGCTCAGCCTTAGACTCGAGGAAAAGCTCGTCCATCTGCTCCTGGTCGATGTATGATGGAGAGTCGATCATCACGTCGCGGCCCTGGTTGTTCTTAGGGAATGCGATGTAGTCACGGATGGTCTCCTGTCCGCCGAAGAGCGAGCATACGCGGTCGAAGCCGAACGCAAGTCCTCCGTGTGGCGGAGCACCGAACTTGAAGGCGTTGATGATGAATCCGAACTTGTATTCAGCGTCCTCCTTGCTGATGCCGAGAACCTCGAACATACGCTCCTGCATTGCAGCCTCGTGGATACGGATCGATCCGCCGCCGAGCTCTGTTCCGTTGAGAACGAAGTCGTATGCGTTTGCACAAACCTTCTCGAGATCCTCTTTCTTATCGCTGTAGAAGAGGTCGAGGTGCTCAGGCTTAGGAGCTGTGAACGGATGGTGCATGGCGTAGAAGCGCTGTGTCTCGTCATCCCACTCCACGAGAGGGAAATCAACCACCCAGAGAGGCGCGAAGTTGAACGGATCGCGGAGGCCAAGGCGGTTACCCATCTCTATACGAAGCACGCCGAGCATGTTCTGGGTCTTTCTCTTTGCACCGCAGAGCACGAGCATCATGTCGCCCTTCTTCGCGCCGAGGCGGTCTGCAACTGCCTGGAGCTGCTCAGGAGTGTAGAACTTGTCGATGGAAGACTTGATGCTGCCGTCCTCGTTGATCTTGATGTAAACGAGGCCCTTTGCACCTACCTGAGGTCTCTTCACCCACTCTGTGAGCTCGTCGATCTGCTTGCGTGTATAGTTTGCAGTGCCCTCAACGTTGATTGCACCGATGTAGTCAACGCCATCGAACACCGAGAATCCATAACCCTTCACGAGGTCAGTAATCTCGTGAATCTTCATATCAAAGCGGATATCCGGCTTGTCGGATCCGTAGAAATCCATTGCGTCATACCAGCTCATGCGTGGGATACGCTCAGCAATTTCCACATTGAGAACGTTCTTGAAAAGTGTCCTCATCATGCCCTCGAATGTATTGAGCACATCCTCCTGCTCCACAAATGACATCTCACAGTCGATCTGTGTGAACTCAGGCTGGCGGTCAGCACGGAGGTCCTCGTCACGGAAGCAGCGCACGATCTGGAAGTAGCGGTCATAACCTGCCACCATGAGGAGCTGCTTGAATGTCTGAGGAGACTGCGGAAGAGCATAGAACTGACCTGGGTTCATTCTTGATGGCACCACGAAGTCACGTGCTCCTTCAGGAGTCGACTTGATAAGATATGGAGTCTCGATCTCAAGGAAGTTCTGAGCATCAAGGTAGTTGCGGACCTCGTGCGCAATCTGGTGACGGATCTTGAGAGCCCTCTGGAGAGGTCCTCTACGAAGGTCGAGGTAGCGGTACTTCGCACGGAGTTCCTCACCGCCATCACTCTCCTCCTCGATTGTGAACGGAGGAGTATTAGCCTTGTTGAGCACTTTGATTTCGCTGAGGCTGATTTCGATATCACCTGTAGGCATCTTAGGATTCTTGCTCTGACGCTCGATGACCTGGCCGGTCACCTGGATCACCCACTCGCGTCCGAGGCTTGAAGCTGTCTCGTTCAGTTCCTCTGCAGCATGTGCGTCAACAACGAGCTGAGTAATGCCGTAACGGTCTCTGAGGTCAACGAATGTCATACCGCCAAGCTTTCTTGACTTCTGCACCCATCCTGCCAGTGTCACACTCTGGCCTACATTTTCAATGCGGAGTTCTCCGCAGGTATGAGTTCTGTACATATATGTGTTGTTTTATATTTCCTCATTCCGTCGGTCGGAGCTGACAGATGGATGGAATCGGCATTTTCGCACCCCCGCGTAGGGGGGGAGGGGCCCAGTT